>JBGTKH010000131.1:0-12082 GCA_041744735.1 Pirellulaceae bacterium
CCATCCGCTGCTGCCACTCGCGCACTTTCTGGGAATCGACAGAACGAGCCATGAGGACCTCCAGTTGAACGGGGAAACCAAACCAACCAACCCCGTCAACTTACCAACCCCGTCAAGAATGGCTCTGATGCGCGCTCACAGTGACCCTCCCGCCGGCTTTCGCCGGGGGCTTCTTTGGTCGCGTGGGCGCGCGTGCTAGGTGTTACGAGTGACGCTCCCGCCGGCTTTCGCCGGGGGCTTCTTTGGCGCGTGTGCTAGGTGTTACGAGTGACGCTCCCGCCGGCTTTCGCCGGGGCTTCTTTGGTCGCGTGTGCGCGCGTGCTAGGTGTTACGAGTGACCCTCCCGCCGGCTTTCGCCGGGGGCTTCTTTGGGCGGCGTCGTGTTTTTCAGGACGGCAAGACGAGAGGTGTAAATTTCGCTATACATGAAGCAATTGATCACCCAATCACTCTCAATCCACGATGTCGAAAGAATTCCCAAAAATCGCGCAGCTCAAGTCGGTCGCGGTGTTTCGCCAGCGGCTGGAAGAACTTGGTCTGGATGTGCCGGTGGACGACAAGGTGCTGACGGCTGCGCAGGGTTCGCCGTTGGCTCAGCCGATTACGATCGGCTCGTTCACCGTCGGCAACCGCTGGTGCATTCATCCGATGGAGGGCTGGGACGCTAATCGCGACGGGTCGCCTTCGCCGTTGACGCTGCGGCGTTGGCGCAACTTTGGGCTCAGCGGAGCGAAGTTGATCTGGGGAGGCGAGGCGGCGGCAGTGCAGCCCGATGGGCGGGCGAATCCGAATCAGACGCTGGCGATTCCTGAAAACCGCGCCGGCTTGACCGTATTGCTCGATGAACTTCTCACCGCGCATCGCGAGAAGTTCGGCGGCACCGACGATCTGCTGGTCGGATTGCAATTGACACACTCCGGCCGCTTCTGCCGGCCGAATTCCAAGCAACTCGAACCGCGCATTGCCTACCATCATCCGCTGCTCGATGAAAAATTCGGCATCGATCCTGGTGACGAATCGGTTGTTTGGACCGACGAGGATTTGTTTCGCCTGATTGACAAATATGTCACGGCGGCCGGGTTGGCAAGAGACGCCGGTTTTCAATTTGTCGATGTCAAGGCGTGCCACGGGTATTTGCTGCACGAGTTCCTTAGCGCTCGCACGCGCAACGGGCAGTTCGGCGGCGACTTTGCCGGTCGCACACGGCTGCTGACGACAATCATCAGCCGCATCCGCGCCGAATTTCCCGATCTGATGATCGTCGTGCGGCTGAGCGTCTTCGACACGTTGCCTTACAAGACCAGCCGCGACGTGGGGCAGCCGATGGACTACGAGCGGCTGTTGCCCTATCACTTCGGCTTTGGTGTGAACGCATCGAATCCGCTGGAGTTCGATTTGACTGAACCGATTCAACTGATCAAGCTGCTGCGCGACATCGGCGTGGCGTCGGTGAACATCTCGTGCGGCAGCCCTTACTACAACCCGCACATTCAGCGGCCGGCAATCTTTCCGCCCAGCGACGGCTACCAGCCGCCCGAAGATCCGCTGGTGGGCGTGGCCCGGCAGATCGACGCGGCCCGCCAATGCAAACAGGCCGTGCCCGATCTGCCGATGGTCGGCACCGGCTATTCGTATTTGCAAGATTATCTGCCACACGTGGCGCAGGCAGTTGTTGGCCGCGGCTGGATCGATATTGTGGGCGTGGGCCGCATGGTGCTGGCGTATCCCGAACTGCCGGCCGATTTGATGGACACGGGGCAACTGGAACGCAAGCGCGTCTGCCGCACATTCAGCGACTGCACCACCGCTCCGCGCAACGGGCTCGTGTCCGGCTGTTTTCCGCTGGACCCGTATTACAAGTCATTACCCGAAGCCGCCGAAATGAAGGCCATCAAGCAAGGCATTAAGGCGTCGCCGGCTTGAGGTGTTTCTCGAAAAAGTCGAATGTTGCCTGAATCGCTTGGGCGCCGGCTTCACCTTGAAAACCGTGGCCTTGACCTTCCAGCAGTAACAGCGTGTGCGATACGCCTTCCGCTTTCATCTTTTCGTCCAGCAGTTTCGCTTGCTCGGGCGGCACCAGGCGGTCTGCGGTGCCGTGGATTGTCAGCACCGGCCCGTCGTCCGCTGAAATGTAGGTGACAGGACTGGCCGCGCGGTACAGGTCGGGGATATCTTGCGGCCCGCCGCCGAGAAAGGACGCCACGATCGGCGCAGCGCCTTCACTGGTGCGATGCAACTCGACCATGTCAGTCGGGCCGAAGTAATTGACCACGGCCTGCACTTTGCTGGATCGATCCGGGTAGCCTCCATCTCCTTCGAGTTTCGACGAGCCGTCGGTCAGGCCGAGCATCAACGACAAATGCCCGCCTGCCGAACCGCCCGTCGCACCGATTCGCTGCGGGTCGACGTTGTACTTTTCCGCGTTGGCCCGCAGCCAGCGAACCGCGCATTTAACGTCGTTCACCTGAGCAGGAAACGGATTGGTAACCTTGCCGTCTTTGTCCGGTTCGGTCAGCCGATAGGTGACGGTGACGGCGACAAAGCCTCGTTTGGCCGCCTCGACGATGGCCCCGCTGTAAGTTGTGCGTGCCCCGCCGCGCCAGCCGCCGCCGTGCACAAACACCAGCGCGGGGAACGGCCCGTCGCCTTCCGGCCGCGCCAGATCAAGCTGCAACGCGCGATCGCCGGCCTTTCCGTACGTGATGTCCTTTTCTTCGATGACTTCGCCACACACGGCGCGGGAACCGAACACGGCGGCGATGAGAAGTGCGAATGCGAATCGGGCAATAAGTCGTCTTTGGGAGTGATACATCACGGTGATCCTTTGTAGAAAAACTTTGTTGAGAAAGTCCCTTTATAGCACGGCGGTCAGAACCTCGTCAAAAGACGAACTAAAATTGCGATTGCCTGCGGCACTTGATCCGGTCCGCGGGGTTATCGTATGTTGAAACTGTTCGCACACGGCGGCGAATTCGCACATCTACCCGTTGCCAAACTTAAGAAAGGGGTACCGCAATGCCCAACATTTTCTCTCCACGTCGGAGGCTTTTTCTGCAACAGTCGGCGTTCGCGGCTGCGATGTTCGCAACGCCGGGACTGTTCGCCGAACAGCTTTCCATCACGGCGAGCATGACGGAAGGTCCGTTCTATCCCGACCGCTTGCCCTTGGATACGGATAATGACTTGATCATTATTAACGATGCGACGACGCCCGCGGTGGGCGAGATCACGCACCTCACCGGGCGGCTGCTGAGCCCGACCGGTCAGCCGATTCGGAATGCCTTCATCGAGATTTGGCAAGTCGATAACAACGGCGCGTATTTGCATTCCCGCACCGGCAACAGCGAACGGCGAGACAGCCATTTTCAGGGCTATGGCCGCTTTCTGACGGACGGTAAAGGGCAGTACTACTTCCGCACCATCAAACCGGTTCCCTATCCAGGCCGCACGCCTCACATTCATTTCGGTGTGAGCCGAAATGGACGCCGGATCTTGACCACTCAACTCTTCGTCAAAGGGGAACCTCAAAACGAACGCGACGGAATTCTCCGCAGCATCCGTGACCCGAAGCTGCTCGAGACGGTGATGGCGGAGTTCAAGCCGATCGCCGATTCGAAGATTGGCGAACTGGCGGCCAACTTTGACATCGTTCTGGGAACAACGGCCGAAGAGGACGAGCAAGGCAAGATCAAGGGCGGTATCGGCCGATCGGATCGAGATAGCGGCTTCGGCGGCGGCTTTGGGCCACCGCGCGCTCGACCCTAAGGAACCGTAAAAAAATAACTTGATGAATTGGAAAAGTAGCGGCAGGGCGCAAGCCCTCCGGTTTGCGCTACCGGACGGCTTGCACCGGACGGCTTGCGCCGTTCCGCTAATTCGACAAGTTATTTTTTGCGGACCCTAAGCAGTCGCTTCGCGTGCCGCGCACTGGTAGGCAAATGTCAACACGCACGCGCACGAAAAAACCGCCTGAGGTCAAACCTCAGGCGGTTGCGTGAATCATCACCGGCTAATATGAAACCACGGCGTCGCGATTTCCTCAGCCGCTGGTTCGACACTATTTGTCCTTCTTCTTCTTCGGCGGGGCCTTGAACTCATCAAGGGTCAGGCTGCCGTCTTTGTCCGCGTCGCGAGCCGCGAATTGCTTCTCGGCGGAGGCTTTCTTGTCGCCTTCGCGCTTGCCGATGAACTCTTCGAGGCTCAGCTTGCCGTCGCTGTTCGCGTCCATCTTCTTGAACTGCTCTTCAGGTGCTTTCTTTTCCTTCGGCTTATCGGGAGCTGCCATCAGGCTGCTCGCGCCGAAAGCGACCACCAATGCGAACACTGCGCAAATCAACTTCTTCATACTCGTACCCTGTGTAAGTGAAACCACTACTAGACCCTTGCTCGGACACCCTATCCGCGCCAAATTGTCTAAGCAACCTACTAGATGCTCGATCCGAGCCTTTTATTTGGCAGCCTAGAGAAAATTTCCGGCCAGCTAGAAAGGTGCTTCGTCGGCCGACGGGGCGAGGGCAAGCTCCTTGAGGGCATCGAGGCTGGCCAGTACGTCGTCGCGCGAAATCTGCTGCCAAGCGTCGCTCTTGTGCCGCAGAATGGCCAGTTTAAAGGCCTCGAACGCTTCAGCCAAATCGTCCGGCAACTCGGCCAGATTCTCGAACGGCCGGACAAACTTGATCGTTTTTTCGGCGTCCCCGTCTGCAAAGATCGATGCGCCGTGTTCCTCGTCGGCCGTACGGCTTGACTTACCGCTCTTCTTTTCAGCAGGCGGTTCGTCGCCAAAGTCAGGCCCTTCGGGCGCCGGACCTGCCCGCGATTCGTCGTCGTCTCGGTCGGAACTCTTGGCCAGCGGCCGCTGGTTCACAGCCGGCTCGAAGTCCTCGTCCAATTCGCCGGTCACAACATCGTCGTCGCTCGGGCCGTGCTCGCCGGTCCCGCCGAGCGTTTCCCAGCGCTGACGGCGCATCTGTGAAACCGACCAGCCGCTCTGCACAGCTCCCTCCAGCCACATTTCCGCGTCGTCCCATTCCAGGGCCGCCTGAAAGTGACTCCAGTAAAGTCCCTTGTACCCTTCGTAGACTTGCCCGAAGCGCTGGTACACGCGCCGCAATCGGCCCACGTGTTGGCCCGTCACGCCGCCGACCAATCGCGCCCACGCTTCGTCCGAACATTCAGCGGCCGACACGTCGGCGGCGACCAACGCCTCGCGCCATTGGTAAATGATGCGTCCCTTTTCCCAGTTGGTCGTACTGACAAGCCGGTTCCAGCGCCCGATATACGGCAGCGAAGTTTCATCGACTTCGCCTTCCAGCAGTTGCGTGTCAGCGGAGGGCTGATCCTCTTCAGGCCGAGTCGTCCGATTCGTTTTCATGCAGCGGCATTCCTTTCCACATTCTGGTAGGCCGGATTGCCAATCCGGCCGTCATTTCGTTTAACCGCGACCCAATGGGGAGCGCGACGCCGACGCGCTCCCGCTGGGTCGCGGCTAAACGAGTGCGGCGTCAGGGCACACAAGCTACCATTCTGCGCGCGGACGGAAAGGTCTCTTCGCGATTTGCGCGAAACTGCCGGTTGGCATGCAATTCAGCGCTGTCCGCGCGCGATGGCGGTGTGGGGAAAAGTTGTCGATGCCAAGAAAGTCCATCGAGAAAGGCGGACGTGGGGCACCGCGGTGGCTTGCCAGGGCTTATATTTTGGAACGCCCCGCGCGTCGCGGCAGCTTGCGTTCGTTGTGCCTGCCAGGATTGTTTGTCATGGAAGCATCCTTCGTCGAAAGCTACCTCTGTCCCCAATGCAGCGCCGAAGTTGCGGCTGACGATAAAGTCTGCCATTGCTGCGGCGCAAGCATGTCCACCACAGTATCACCGGCCGATGCTTCATCGATAGTCAATGCGAATGCGGTCAGACCGGATGGATCGCTGCGTGGATTGTTACATAATCGATGGGCGGTTCTGGGCCTGTTATTTCTGGCGATGGCGGCGTTAGGCATTCCCGTGTTGTGGGCCAGCCGGGCATTCTCCACGCGCGCAAAAATCCTGCTCACGATCGTGGTCATCCTTTACACGATCCTGATCCTGTGGGGATTCTGGCTGGTGATGGATTGGAGCATCACGAGAATTCGCGACTCAATTGGCTAGTGCTTTGTCAAAGCGTAGTTTTAGGGTTGGCCAACTTCGTGGCGTAAGCTTCCAGCTTGCGTTTCTGGGATGAAATCGGATTGGCAAGCAGGATGCTTACCCCACTATTTTTAACTTTGACGAAGCACTAGGCTCGGCATCAAAACTCAATCACCATTCCGTCCTCGGCGATCTCCGTCTCTGGAAAAATCGCACGGGCGCGGTCGATACCGATGGGATCATCCTCTTCCGACGTTGGGTCGACGTGCATGAGGATCAAACGGCCGGCTGCCGCAGCTTTCGCGACCTGCGCGACCGGCGTTGTGCAACTGTGCCCGGTCAGCTCCGCCTGCTCTTCCATGCCGTCGCGAAAATAGCATTCGTGGAACAGCACGTCGACGCCGCGAATCTGTTCGATGTACGGAGCGTCGCGTTTGGCGGTGGTATCGGTCACGTAGGCCAGCGAACGGTCGGGCCAGTCAATGCGAAAGCCGATGGAGCCGCCGGGATGGTCAAGGGGAAAATGCGTGAGGCGCGATCCGTCTGAGAGTATCACTTCGTCGGCCAGTCGGCGCCATTCGAAGGGCGGCTTGACAGGAAACAGATCGGGTGAGAATAGATGATCGTCGACCGCGGCCAGCTTATCGGGCAGCGCGTGCACGGTCATGCGCTGCATCTTCTTTCCGGCAATCACGTCGAAGATGAACGTCAACCCGAAGACGTGATCCAAGTGCGTGTGGGTGAGGAAAATATCCAGCGTCGGCGTACACAGGTGATCGCGCGCACGAAACATGCCCGAGCCCGCGTCCAGCAGCACACCCAATTCCGGCAGCATCATACAAGCCGTATGCCGGCGATTGTTCGGATGGTATCCGGTCGTCCCCAGGAGATGCAACTTCATTGGATGGTACCGTCGTGCCGTTGACCACGAACGCAGCCGGTGCGACCCGCCGTTCTAGTATAACGCAATCGCGGCCGAAAAGTGCCGGTCCGTTAGTTTTTTGGACGGAACAGCCGCTCCAGCCCTTTGTTCAGTTCCTGCTCCAACAGCCGGTTGGCCGCGCCGCCAATCATCTGCTTGGTTAGTTGCTCGAGTACCCGGCCATCCACCTTCGGCTGCGACAATGTACCCTGGATCGGAATTTGTAACGCCTGACCTTGCAGCCCACTCAGTAGGCGGTCGCGGGTGACCCACTCGTCGCGGATCGGCACTTCGGCGACCAGCGAGAGAGTCTGGTCAACGCCCACCGACCCCTGGGTACGAATCACCACATCTTTAGAGTGCAGTTCCAAGCCGCGGTGAGCAACTCGGCCGTCGCGCATTTGAAATTCAATGTTTTGCTGTGGCATGGTCAGCCATTCACTGGAGTTGCCGGGCAGCGTGGGATCGAAAGGCCGCTTCTCGATGATCGCTTTGACCTGCTTGGCGATCCATAAGAACTCCTTCGACAGCGGCCCGGGCCCGACTTGCGCCGCATGAATCGTGAGCACCCCCTGTGCCGTGCCGGTTTCGGGGCTGGCCAGCGGGATCGCCGCACCCGACAAGTTGACCGAGAATTTGCCCTCGGCCTGCGTCACATCGGCCAGCAGCGGCGCGACGTACTTCAGCCACGTCTGGCACATCTCCGGCGAGATCCGCATCTGTTCGATCAGCGGCCCCTTGTCCAAGACCAGCAACATCGGTGTCTCGTTGAGCATCAACCGCGGCGCCAGTTTCAGCCGGCCTTCGCTCACCGGCAGATCGAGCGGACTGAAGTTGACCACCGCGTTGGACAGTTGTCCCTGTATCTCACCGTTGCCGACCGTGAGCCCGTGCACGCGCGCCGATGTCCAACCAACGCTACCTTGGCCGGTCAGGTCGGCCGGCCACGGACCCGGCGCCGGTGACGTTGATGATGAGGTTGATGAGATCGAGATAGTAACCGGCGTTCCGACTGGCGGCGCCGGTTCGGGTTCGAACGAGGGCAGCGACCCGCGCAGCGTAAACTTCCGCGCGTCACGTCCCGCGAATTGCACGTTCGGGCCAAGGTACGGCCGCAGCTTCTCCACCGCGCCTTGCAAGTCGTATTGAATTTCGCCCTGCAAATCGACTCGGCAATCGCCCAGCGGTTTGTCGATCTGTCCTTGCGACACGACACGCAGTGCGTCGGACGTGACGTCCAGGTTCGTTAGCGTCAACGACTCGCGGCTGTGTTGATATCCGCCTTGCCCCGCGAGCGTCAATCGATTCTCTTGCCAAATCGTTTGCCATGCGTTCACGTTGGTAGCACCGGCGGAATTTGTCAGACGCCGGGCCAGCTCGAGATTCTGAATATCCGCGGACAGCCGTCCGCTGGTCACGCCTGCGTCATGTGTCATATTTGCGTTGCCGGTCACGGAACCTCGCAGTTGCTGTGATGGTACGTCGCTCGGATTAGCTGTCCAACTCATCAGCCGCGCCAAATCGGCTCGATAATCGAACTTACCGGCCACGCGAGGATCTGACTCGGTCAACTGCAAGGACACATCATCGGCCCGCAGCGCGACCGTCGAACTGGTTAAGGTCGTCAGCTTTGACGTGAGTTCCTTGCGGACCTGATCCCACGAGCCCGTGGTTTCGGTGCGGACCATTGGCTCGCTGATATACAGGCCGTGGCCCCACGCGCGTAGTTGCTCGACCTGCACGTTGGCCTTCGCGACGTCAATTCGTTCGCGGGCCAGCGTGCCTTCGAACTTCAGATCCACGTTGCCGTCCAAGTCCCAGCCGGCCAACGGCACGAACGATTGCAATCGCGCTTGCCACGTCGGCAACGCGCCGATCAAGCGGCATTCCACCGGCCACGCTGTGGACAGCGACGGCTGCGCCACCGGCTTGACCAATTGCGCCTCGAATTGGTCATTGCCCGAAAGCACCTGTACCCAAGCGCTGTCGATGCGTTGAATGCCCGCTTGATTCGCCGCACCGGCAGCGGTTAGCGACACGTTCAGTTCCTGTTCTCGCCACGGACGCGCGCCGGGAATCGTCAATTCAAAGTTTCGTACGGCCACGTCGCCGCTGGCATCGATACGGTCGGCCGCGCCACGCTGCCAGCGCAGGTCGCCTTGTAACTCGCCCGCCAGCTTGAGTTCGCCCAAATCGACAAACTGATCCAGTTCGGCCGCAAGCTGCGTGAGATTGCCCTGAGCCGTCACGTTTCCATCAGCCAGCGTGCCTTTGCCCGTGAGTTGCAAGAAGCTGGAATCACACGACAGCGATTCGATAATCGGCCCGCCCGGCGATTGCACGGCGGACAAATTCAGCAGCACCGGTTTGTCCCATGAGATCACCTGCGTGCCATTTTTCGCGGCGAGATCCCTCGTCGAGAGTTTACCGGACCAGCGGCGGCGATCACCTTCCACGCGGCTGGTCATCGACAACGTCACGCTGCCCGCGGTGATTTCGGTCCCTTCGCGCACGTGCAGCGTCGCGGGCAACACGCGAGCCAATCGTGCCAGATCAATTTCGCCGTCGATTTGATAATCTTCACTCTGCAGCGCGGCGGTCATTGCGGACGTGAACTGGCCGCCGGTCAGCGCCGTCCACGGCACACCGCCAGTGGCTTGAAGTTTGGCAATGTCCGATTCGACGTCGAGCTCTTGCAACTCAAGTCGCTCGCCGAGCAACGCGATTTGCCCGTGTGATTTCAGCGCCGCCAGCCGCAGTTCGTCCACACCGATCCACTGCGGCGCAAGGAGCGCAAAGTTTTGTGCTTCGAGTTGTTGAATGTTCAGCGTCGGCCCGGACGCGCCCGTTTGCCAGTTGTAATCGAACTTCGTCGTCAGTTCCCCTTCCATGTGCAGATCGCCGACAAAGCGTCTCAGCACGGCTTTGAGTGTTGTCAGCGGAAGACTCTCCGAAGTGACGTGCACAAACAAGCCGCCTGCTTTTGCCGCGTCAGGTGTGCTGGTCGATTCGCCGCCGCTAGATGAACCCCAACGCAGTTCGGCCTCCGCTCGGCCCGACTTACCGTTTGCCGCGTCAACAACTCCCGCCAACTTCGCCGTTAGCGGTTTGGCCTCGTCGTCCGACAGATTCAGGCTGCCGACCATTTGCTGCACATTCCAAGTTCGCGTGTTGCCCTGTTCACGCACTTCGATGCTGCCGTCCGTGATTTCGACCGTGCACTGTTTGCTCGCCGAATCGGCCGGCGTGTTCAACAGTGGTGCCATCGCGTCTTCCAGATTGCTGCCGTCGTTGCGCAGCAGCAAATGCAAGCGCGGCCGAGCTATGAGAAACGTGCCCAGATGCTGTTGGTCGCGAATCAACGCCAGCAATGACTTCTCGCTGCGGATCGATGCCGCTTCCAGAAGCGGTTCGCCACTTGCATCCCGCGCGGAGACGTCACTCAACACCACCGGCGACAGCCATCCTAACGAAGCTGAACCGACAGCAGTTTGTCCGGCAAACTCCGGCGCCAATCGCGGAATGATTTGCTGCCGCAGCGGGCTGTTCGCAACCATCGCGGGCGCGAACCAGACCGCGGCTAAAACCAACACCAACGACACCATCAACCACAGACCGCGCCGCCGACCACGTCTTCCGCCGACCGGTGCACTGCCTTTGCTCTGCTCGTCCATGACTCTGACCCATTCAATTAGATTTGGAGTTCTTCGGATAGGCGATGCATCACGTCGCCGCGCGCTGCTGATCTGCCGCGCGCAACAACGAGCCGCAAGTGAGAGGCTACTTCGGGTGGCGGATTCTAAAGTCATTCGGCGATCTGTCCTAGACCGACTTATAATGCGTGTGCTAGCTGGGCGTCTACGGCGGCGCGGCATATTTTGGTGTACGCTACGTCTTTGGGACGCTGACGATTGCAACATTGTGGAGAGTCATCCATGCCGAATCCATTTCCGGGGATGGATCCTTACTTGGAAGGTCCACTATGGACAACCGTGCACAGCAATCTCGTCGAAGAAATCGCCCGGCAACCGGCTCCCAAATTGCGGCCCCGATATTTGGCGCTAACGAATCAGCGTGTGATCGTAGCCACGCCGGACGCACTGGAATTCGGCCCGCAGCAATCTCGAGTGCCGGACGTGGGAGGCTATAAAACGGCCGAATCAAACCAGAAGAACCAAGCGGCCGTGGCCACAGCGCCGCTGGTGCTCGACGCACTGCTTCCGGAGACGATTCAGCAATCGTTCGTAGAAATTCGCGATGTTGCCCAGCGCCGGTTGGTGACCGCCATCGAGGTCTTGTCGCTGACGAATAAACGCGGAGACGGACTGGATGAGTATCGCACCAAGCGCCAAGAAATGCTGTCCGGATCATGCCATTTTTTGGAGATTGACCTGCTGCGCGTCGGGCAGCGCTTTCCCGTCGCGGGCACATTGCCGTCGGTCCCGTATTTCGTCTTCCTGAGCCGCGCCGACCGCCGGCCGCGCGTCGAAGTCTGGCCAATCGCTTTGGATCAGCCGCTGCCCAAGGTTCCCGTGCCGTTACTGCCCGGTGATGCAGACGTGGCACTCGATCTGCAGCAAGCGTTTCAAACCATCTACGAGCTGTTCGCCTACGACCAAGCCGTCGACCACAGCCAACTTCCGTCCGTATCGCTTTCGCCCGAGCAAACGCAATGGGTCACCGAGCGACTGCAAGCAACAAGGCCCTCGTAGAGCGTAGTGAACATTTCGCTCTAGATCATTTGATCGATCTTGCCGCGGTCGGCCGCACTTCCTATACTCCCGCCCGTTTTGGTAGCCTCCGAGTGGTCTCTACTCGTAATTCACTTCAAAGCGCTTCAGCTCATTAAGCAAGGAGGCTTAAGATGTTTGCGCGGTTCTGTTTCGCTGGGTTCGGGGTTCTGACAATCGCCGGGTTGTTGCACGCTCAGGCGCCGGCAACTCCGCTGGAGAACAATGCGGGGTCGACGCAATGGCGATCGACAGCGGATCAAGGGGCCGCGGCAAAGACGGCGGGTGGCGGGACGTCGCTGGCGCCGGATGCT
>JBGTKH010000132.1:0-8291 GCA_041744735.1 Pirellulaceae bacterium
CGCGCCAGCTTGTGGAAGTCGCTGGTGGGGTTGATGTACCGCACGACGGTGACCAGCGAATCGGGGTTCACTAGTCTTTCGAACGGGACGTAGTGCAGGTCGAGCTGGCCAGAGATCGAGACCATCACGCCGTTCAGCCGCTCTTCGACCAACGCACGATAGGCACCGACGCCCAGTTGGCTGCCCAGCATCACGTCGAAAGCATGCGGCTTGGCGCAGCGTGATTCATAACCGAGTTGCAGACCTGTGACTTTCCGTTTGCGGCCGGACTGCTTGTGATAGGCTTCGGCCACGAGCCTGGAGAACATGCGGCCCAGGTTGACGTGCGAGATCGAGATGTGGCCGTGCTCATCGCGCGGGATGCCTTCCAGGTATTTCATCGGCAGCAATTCCGCCAGCCCTTCGGCCATCACGATCACGCCGAACTCCTTGCGTTCCGCGTCGCGGGCCACCATCGTCTTCACCATGCGGTTTACGACTTTCTCGACCTCCATCACCGGCCGCGTGATGGTTTCGCCAGTCGCAGGATTGGTGTATGTTTCCTCGGCGCGATATTTGTCGCGGATGTCTTCGACACTGACCACAAGGCTGGCTTCGCCGGCAATCGCCGCGCCGTAGGCCAACCAGCCGGCGCTGCGGCCCATGGTTTCGGTCAGGAAGTACGCGCGGCTGGCTTCGGCGTCGTAGAGCAGATTGCGGATTTCGGCGGCCAGCGTTTCCACGGCCGTGAAATAGCCGAACGTAAAGTCGATGCCCATGTAGTCGTTGTCGATCGTCTTGGGCAAGTGCACGACCGGAATGCGTTTCGCGTCCGGCGGCAAGCGGTCCTGGAACATTTTGAATTTATTGGCCGTCTTCAGCGTGTCGTCGCCGCCGATCGAGATCAGCGCGTCGACTTCCAGCGAGCAGAGCGCTTCATACACGTGCCGCAACGGCGCGGACAATTCCGGGTCGTCCAGATGCGACGGATGAGCCACGTTCTTGCCGGGATTTGCGCGGGCCGTGCCGATGATGATGCCTTGCGAATTGCGGGTGCGTTTCAGCACCTTGTGGTCGATCATGATGTAGTCGCGGCCGGCTTCCAGCGGCTGGTCCGCCGTGTACTTCACCAGATTCGAATAGCCGTGCAGAATGCCCAGCACTTCGATTTCATTACGCAGAAACGACACAGCCGCCGTGGAGATCACCGCGTTGGCCGCCGGTGCGGGACCGCCGGCAAACAGGATCGCGACCCGTCGCAGTTTGTGCTCGGAACGATTTGATTTCGGTGGACCGGAAAGCGTATCGGACATGATTACGGCTCCACAGCGACATTCGGGACTGAGAGGGACGCCAACCGTTTGATTTTATTTCGCGCTGCGGCAGACGCCAAGCCGATACGAATACAATTCGTCGCGGGCATTGCAAAACCGTAGCCGAAGTTGTGAAACTTCGGCATTCTCACGAATCCCACTGTCCGTCGTCAGCGAATCGATTCGCCTGAAGGGATGATCCGCCGCCAGTATTAAGCGATTAAGGTTTCGCACGCGGCATTGCGACTTGACAGTAGCGGAACGGCGCAAGCCGTCCGGTGAACCGTGTGATTGAGGTTTGCAAGCGGCGTTACGGCTTGTTGAGCAGCGTGCGTTCGACGAAGCCCGTGTCTACCCAACCGTCGGCGAACGTCGAGTGATTGAGAACCTTCTTGTGAAACAGCGCCGTGGTGGCGATGCCTTCGATGCGCAGTTCGTCGAGCGCCCGCAGCATACAGGCGATGGCTTCGGCGCGCGTCGGCTGGTGCACGATCAATTTGCCGATCATCGAATCGTAATGAGGCGGCACGGTGTAGCCGGCGTGGGCGTGTGAATCGAACCGCACGCCATAGCCGCCGGGGACGAACATCTTCTCGATGCGGCCGGGACAGGGCTGGAAGTTGCGATCGGGGTTTTCGGCGTTGATGCGGCACTCGATGGCCACGCCGCGATGTACGATGTCGCTTTGCGAAAACGGCAGCGCCTGTCCCGAGGCCACCGCGAATTGGGCTTTGATCAAGTCAATGCCGGTAACCATCTCGGTCACCGGATGTTCGACCTGAATGCGGGCGTTGACTTCGATAAAGTAGAAATTGTTCTCCTGATCGACGATGAACTCGACTGTGCCGGCGTTGGTGTAGTTGGCCTTCTTCAACAGCCGCACGGCCGACTCACACATCGCGTTGCGCGTCTCTTCGGGCAAGTTCGGAGCGGGGCTCTCTTCGATCAGCTTCTGATGCCGCCGCTGCGTCGAACAATCGCGTTCCCAGAGATGCAGGACGTTGCCATGCTGATCGGCGATCATTTGCACTTCGACGTGTCGCGGCCGCTCGACGTACTTCTCTAAATACACGCCGGCGTTGCCGAACGCGGCTTGAGCTTCGGCGCGGGCTTGTTGCAGCGCGACTTTCAACGTCAGGTCGTTGGCTGCCACACGCATGCCCTTGCCGCCGCCGCCTGCTGTGGCCTTGATCAGCACGGGAAAACCGATCTCGCGAGCGACACGGACGGCTTCGCTTTCGTCTTCGATCAACCCGCCGCTGCCGGGCACCACGGGCACGTTGGCCGAGCGAGCCATCGCGCGGGCTTTGTTCTTGTCACCCAGCATATCCATCGCTTCGGGCAGCGGGCCGATGAAGTCAATATTGCAGCTTCGACAGACTTCGTTGAAGTGCGAATTCTCCGCTAGAAAGCCGTAGCCGGGATGAATCGCCTCGACGTTGCCCACCTCCGCCGCGCTGATCACCTGGTCGATCTTCAGGTAGCTTTGCGACGACTTGGCCGGGCCGATGCAGTAAGCTTCGTCCGCCAGTTCCAAATACGCGCTGCCTCGATCGGCCTCGCTGAACACGGCTACCGTCTCAATGCCCAGTTCCCGGCAGGCGCGGATGATTCGCAGAGCAATCTCGCCGCGGTTGGCTATCAGGATGCGGTTGTACATGGGGAATTACGAATTACGAATTACAAATTACAAATGACGAAAACGTCTGAGTTTCGTAATTCGTAATTCGTAATTTGAAATTCTCTCACTTGCTGGTGTCGATCTTGAACAGCGGTTTGCCGAATTCGACGGGCTCTTCGTTGTCGGCTAACACGGCGACGACTTCTCCGGAGACTTCGGCCGGGATTTCGTTGAAGACCTTCATGGCCTCGATGACGCAGACGACGGTCGTGTCCTTCTGCACCCGGTCGCCGACCTTAACGAAGTTGGCGGCGTTGGGATTCGGCTTCAAGTAGAAGGTGCCCACCATCGGGCTCTTCATCGTGTAGATGTTCGCCCCTTCGGCAGCCGGAGCTGGCGCGGCAGATGAAGCGGCCGGTGCCGCGGGCGCTGCGGGGGCGGGCATCGCTTGCATCGCCGGTTGAGCGACGAATCGCGGCGCATCCAAATCGCCCCGCCGCAAGCGAATGCGCTGGTCGGATTGCCGCAGGTCGATTTCGCTCAGGTCGTGATCTTTCATCAACTCGACCAAGCGCAGAATTCTTTCTACGTCGAATACTTCGCCCGAGCCTGGCTCAGAGCTGCTCATCGGACGTCTCCGATTCTATCTGGTTCCTAGACGATCTTTCAAAAGCGTAGCCGAAGTTGTGAAACTTCGGAATTCTCACGAATTCCGCTACTGAAATGTCCTCTATGCAATCACACTATCCGCAAACTCTTTGGGGACGCTGGTGAGCACTTCGTGGCCGGTCTTGGTGACCAGCACGTCGTCCTCGATCCGCACGCCACCCCAACCGGGCAAATAGATTCCGGGTTCAACAGTTACCACCATGCCAGCTTTGAGCGGCCGCTTCTGGTCCATGGCCAGTCGTGGCGACTCGTGAATTTCCTGGCCGATGCCATGCCCCAAACCGTGGCCGAAATGTTTTCCATGTCCCGCGTTGCCGATCACGTCGCGGGCGACCTTGTCCACGTCGCACATCAGCACGCCGGGCTTGATCGCCGCGATCGCTTGACGCTGGGCCGTCAACACAACTTCATATATACGCTGGAGTTTGGGCGGAATTTTAGCGGTCACCAGCACCCGCGTCAAGTCACTAACATAAAGCTGCCCTTTGGCGCCCCAGTCGATCAGCACGAAGTTGCTCTCGCCGATCTTGCGACGGCTAGGCCGAGCGTGCGGCAGTGCGGCCCGCGGCCCGACGGCGACGATGGGTGGAAAACTGCTGCATTTGCCTCCGAACAGGCGAATCTGGTGCTCGAGGTTGTCGCCGACTTCCTTCTCGGTCTGCTCCGGCCGCAAGGCCGCTTTGATGACGGCAAAGGCCCGCTCGGCACATTCAATGGCGAGGCGGATTTCAGCCACTTCGTCCTTGTCCTTGATCTCACGCAGCTCTTCCGCGAGTCCGTTTGTGGGGACCAAGCTAACGTCGGGAACCTTCTCGCCGATTTGCTGATACAGGGCCAGCGTCATCGAGGCCGCTTCGACCGCCAGTTTCCCCGGCTTGGACTGTTTGATGACCTGCTCGACCATATCGATCATCTTCACGCCCGGCTGGCGAACCGCGAGTTCCAAACTCGGACATTCTTCTTCCAACTGCGTTGTATACCGCGGATCGGTGATCAGGATTTCGCCCGCGGGCAGCAGCAACAGGTAACTGTCGTCGCCGGTGAATCCCGTCAGATAAGTGACGTTGGTGAAGTTCGTGATCAGGATCGAATCCGCGTCGGCCTTGCGGACCAGCCGCCGCAGTTTGTCGCGTCGTTGTTCGAAGTCAGGCATGTGCAATGAATCGGTAAGGTTAGCTATCGCAGGAAACGCGGAGTTGAGAATTGCTAACACGTTGGGCGTTGATTGGCAAGGGCGCAAGTAGGACGGATTGCCAATCCGTCCGCATCAGAGCCGTGATACTGTACCGTGTGGAAACGATCACATGACGTGAGGGACGGATTGCCAATCCGTCCTACGGGTTGAGATCGCGTTGGCAAAGATTAGCCCTAGTGCTTCGTCAAAATTAAAAAGTGGGGTAAGCATCCTGCTTGCCAATCCGATATTCGTCCCAGAAACGCAAGCTGGAAGCTTACGCCACGCAGTTTGCCAACCCTAAAACCAAGCTTTGACAAAGCACTAGATGGTTTCCAGCTCCGGCTCGTCGCTGTTCTTTAGATAGGCGCCCTGCGTCGAGCGGCAGAGATTCATCAGCTCGTTGGTGAGCTTCACGAGGTTGATCAGATCCGCGTCGCTGGTGGCGGACTCTTCGAGTCGAGCGGCCACGTCGGCGATTTGCGGCACGCCGTGTTTGATGGCGGTGGTCTTCAGGCGGCCAGCCAAAGCGCCCAAGCCGAAGATGTCCTGATCGTCCAGCGCGCAAGCCAGCCGCTCGATCTCCATGCCGATTCGCAGCGCCGTGTTTTTCGAGACGCGAGACAGTTCGGGATCGCGGCTTTCATTGCGTGCCTTGACCGTGTCGATGAAGCGCTCGACCAACTGCGGGTCGAACTGCTTGCCGGCGCAGCGGCGCAGTTCGGCGAAGGCTTCCTCTTGGCTGCGCCCTTTGCGATATACGCGATTGGATACCATCGCGTCGAAGGCATCGGCCATCGAGAGAATGCGCGCACCCAGTGGAATCTCGTCTCTTTTGGGCAAATGCGGATCGCGCGAGTTGCCATCGTACCAAGCGTGATGTGTCTCGACGATTTGCGTCAGCTCGATACAGGCGAAGGTCGAGTTCAGAATCTCGACGCCGATGCGATCGTGGATGCCCATCACCTTCCATTCGTCTGCGGTCAGCGGGCCGGGTTTGAGCAGAATTGCGTCGGGCACGCCGATCTTGCCGATGTCGTGCAGCAGCGCCGCAATCTCCAGCACATACACTTCGGTGACAGTCATCAGGCCGTTGGAAGCGGCCACGCACAAATCGGCCACGCGGCGGCTGTGTTCGGCCGTTGCCGTATCGCGATAAGCCAGCGCGGACACCAGCGCGGTGACAGCGTGGAACGGAATCGCGCCGGTAGTTTTGGGTTCCTTGGGCGGGCTGGGACGCGGCTCGGGCGACTTTTCCATTTCCATATCCGCGGGCACCTGATCCCACCGGATGACGCGGTTGCGGCCTTGGCGCTTAGCGACGTACAAGCACTTGTCGGCTTGATTGAGCAGATCTTGGGGATCGTGGGCTCCCAAACGAATCGCCGACACGCCGAAGCTGGCCTTGACCGACAGGTTGTCGAACGGCAGCGACGCGACCGCTTGCCGGCAGGCTTCCGCGACTTGGGCCGCCGCTTCCAGATCGGTCTGCGGCAGCACGATACAGAATTCTTCACCGCCGTAACGGCAAACCAGATCGGACTCGCGGCGGTTGGCCCGCAGCACCTCGGCGACGCGCTTCAGCACGACGTCGCCGGTCGCGTGGCCGTGTTCGTCGTTGATCGACTTGAAATGGTCCACGTCGGCCATGATGCAGCTTAGCGGCATGCCGCTCTGTTGAGCCACGCCCCACTGCATGTCGAAGCCGCTGAAGAACGAGCGGCGGTTCAAGCACGAGGTCAGCGGGTCCTGCGTGGCCAGAATCTTCAATTCCTGGTTTTGGCGGCCGATCTCGTCGCGCGATTGCCTGAGCATTTCCAGCATCCGTTGCAGATCCGCCCGGTTGCGTTCGATCAGTGTCACGTCGTTAAAGCTGGCCAGCGCGCCGCGATACTCGCCGCTGCGACCCAGAATCGGCGAAGCGTTGACCTTGAACGTGCGCGGATCGCTGGTGCCGATCTGCATGCCGAGCATGACGTCCGACTGTAGCTCGCCGTCACGCAACGACGCCGACCAAGGATACACGGCTTGGCCGTGCGCGTCCGTTGCGGACCAAGGCAACTCCGAAACCCGCCGGCCTTGCAGTTCCGTGGCCGGCTGGCCCACGGTGCGCGCGAAGGCTTTGTTCGCCAGCACGATGCGTTCGTCTTTGTCCAGCACCAACAAGCCCTCGGCCAGCGTGTCCAACGCGGCCCGCACGCGGTCGGGGACCACTTTCGACGGGTCCAAGTGCTGCAGCATTTTCCGCAGATACAGGTAATACGCCAACAGGCTGCCGCAAAAGATGAAGATGCAGAATCGCGTGATTTGGTTGTTAAACCAGCCCATGATGCCGGGCTGCGAGAGCGGGCGGAAGCGCATCTCGACGGTTCCCCAAGGCTGGTTCGCTGCCGTAATCGGGACGAAGATGTGTGAGTCGGTGGAGCGATTGGCCTCGTCGGTGTGCCAATGCGCGGCGTGATTGCCCACCTCGACCATCAGCCGGCCGTCCTCGCGGCGCACGCCGGCCGAGAGCACGTCGGGGTTTCGCTTGACGATGGCTTCCAGGCTGGCTTCGATCCGCGCCAAATCGCCGCGGCCGGCCAGTATCGAACAGTTGATGGCGATGGCCTCGCAGAGCCCTGCGCGGCCCTGCATCACGGCGCTGTGGCGGTCGGGAAGAAAGCCCAGACTTTGTGCCGTAAACAGGATGCTCAGGGCTAGAAACGCCAGCCCGATCGTGATTCTTCCAGTGGCTGAAAAACGGTTCATTGTCCGCGGTCTCAATGTTTATTTGTTGGAGGGCATTTCAAAGCCGTAGCCGAAGTTGCGAACCCGTAGCCGAAGTTGTGAAACTTCGGAATTCTCACGAATTCCGCTACATTCTATTTCTGGTAGCCGAAGTTGTGAAACTTCGGAATTCTCACGAATTCCGCTACATTCTATTTCTGGTTAGGAGTCGGAGCCTCTTGGCGCTCGTTTTTTTCGATGATGGATTCCAGCGAATCTTCGTCGCGCCGCCGTTTGTCGCCGGGCAGGTTTTCGAAACCGTCCAGAACCGGCAGCGGGTCAATTAGTCTCCAGGCCGGCATCGACGACAACATGCTGGCCATCAGGTATCCGCCGCGCAGCGTCCAAATCACGTAGCCCACGGACAGCGCGGTGGTCAGCGTCGTGGCGGTGCCCACGGTCAAAATCGACGACAGATCGTTGGTTCCCAGTTCGTCCATGAGCGAGTCCAATTGGCCCCACAGCAAGCTGGATTCAGAGATCGCGTCGCGTTCGTCGTCCGACAGCGCCGAACCGGTCAGCGCCTTCTCGGAACGCATCTTCCAACCGTCGCGGAGCGTCGTGTGACGGGCCAGCAGCAGGTACGAATCCGTCTCGTCTTCCAGCACGAAATCGGCCTGCTCGGCTTCGACCAGACCAATAAGTTGGCCGTCTCCGTCGCGATAGCTCAACGGCCTGACCGGTTCCGCCGGTGTGATCGGTGCGGCGTCGACGTCGATCTCGCCGAGCAGCAACGGCGGCGGGGCATTCGAGCCGTCGTCCGGCG
>JBGTKH010000133.1:0-3678 GCA_041744735.1 Pirellulaceae bacterium
TTTCTGCCGACGACGGCTTCGTCATCACCGCGTTTTTCTCCCGCAAAGCGGACAGGAAGAAGGCAATATGGAAAAAGCAGTAGACCGCAAAACACCGGCGGCGATTCTGAAGTCGATTCCGCTGCTCATCGATTTTCCTCGCGGCCGGTTCTGGGTGGACTACGACCATGAGGCGGACGTGATGTACATCAATTTCGAACGCCCCCAACGCGCCACCGACACGAAAATGACCGACGACGGAATCCTCTTGCGCTACCGGGGCAAGAAACTTGTCGGAGTCACCGTGCTCGACGCCTCACAGCGGACGTAAACGTCGCGGCCATCGCCACTGTCGTGTCTCGCAGCCACATTTTTCTTGTATGATTGGTGGTAACAACTACAATCTTGTACATGGGACGGAATAAGCTGCCTTTGAGTCGAGTGCGAGAGAAGCCGCTTCGCATTCGGCTGAACCCCGAGGAACGGCAGCACCTGAACGACACCGCTGAAGGTCAAGGGCATTGCACACCAACATGGACGCGCACGCCGTTGCCCACACAAGCATCAAGCGGCGGCAAGAAAGCGAGAAGTTGAATGTCGCGTTACTGGTGCATGAACTTCGATGACGACAAAGTTCTTCAGCATGGGCTTCAGGAGAGTTTCTGGGCCATGCAGTACCAGTATTCCAATAGCGGCTTCGTCTTTCAGGGAAGTCCGAATCAACGCCATTCGACGACTAAGCACTGGAGAGCTGTCGCAATGGTGGAGGAAGGCGACTGGTTGGTTGCGTACCTGAAGCCGAAGACGTTCTACGCGGTCGGCCAGGTGATCGAGCCTAGAAAGCGGGCGAGGCATCGCGGCCAGCCTGTCCACGAGGACAGCATCGAAAGAACAGTCACTGAACAGATCCACCGTTTCCGCAGTGGTATCGTGCGTTACACGCCCGAGACGATGGTTTTTTACGAGGACTTCACGGACCCCTGGGTCTTGTCCGGCATCAACTCGTACTCGGAGCAATGGGAGGACTGGAAGTGTCCTCAGCGGATTGATGTTCGTGAGTGGGAAAATTTGTGTACAGGCGTGAAGGTGGATGGGTTGGCCGAAGCGGTGTCCTTCCCATTGTATCGGCTGGCGGTGTTCGAGCTGCCAGAGCCGTTTTTCGAGATAATCCGGGCACGATTGCAGGCCGGGACATCGTGAGGATGTTTACTCCATGTTGCATCAATCATTCCCGACGGCAGGCCCGCTCTCTCAGCACCTTGATTTGGGCAAGAAACGCATTGCCCGGTTGATTGAGGACGAGCCGGACATCGTTTACGCATACATCATGTCATCCGTCGTGCTGGACGGTGACGAGTTGCGACAAACAGGAACCGGGCCCAACTTTCAAGGCAGCTACATCACGCTCTGCACTTGCAAGCACCGGATGCGTACTAGTCTTTCACGCCAGGAATGGCCGGGAAAGTGGGTCGCCGGTTTCACCAGTGTCGAGTGTGGCGGAGACCACTGGCTCTTCTATCTGGCGAGGGTCAAGGAAGCCTTTGAATCGCAGTCCGAACTCTGGTACAGCGATGTGCTTCCCCCGGAGACGCTGCAGGCCAAGTCCGCGAGATACTCCAGGCTCGGCGATCTTTATGAACCCAAGAGCGAGCTAGACTCCGTGCGCCGATTCGATGCGAACCAGTATCACATGCCGATCTCTCGGCACAGCCACCATGCGCACGCTTGCGACAACAATTGGCGGATCGACATCAACTACAACGGCAAGAAGCTCAAGCTCAAAGCAAAGCGACCTCCATCCCTTCTTGTCTGCGACCCAGAGTTGAGTTTCCTCTGGCGCAAGCCGTTGCTTTACGTAGACGGCAGTTGGCGGCACACGATCTACGGCACGCTCAGTGAGTTCCTCAATGACTTAATTCAGGCCGGGTGAACGGATCATGGCGAAGCAAGTTGTCCTTTTGCGTGTTGGTGTCGATTCCGGTTGCGGTGGCATTCAAGGTCCTTTGTTCGCGGACGGGATGTTCGAGTTCATCTGCATTCCTGACGGGCAACAGGTGAGCGTCCATACCTACGGCAATATGGTCGGCAAGGACGGGACGCCTTTAGTGGCTTACTTCCCCAAATCCCAAAGGACATTTATGGCCGAACAGCATGTCCACGTCGATCCCGAGTTCGAGACGTTCACCTATGGCGACCCGACTTCCCCGAAACGATCTTTGCGGAACTTGAAGTCGGGCGACTTTCTCGTATTCTACTGCGGACTACAACGGTGGGACTCGAACAATGGCTGGGACAGAGACCACCGCCCGGCGCTCTATTTGGCCGGGTACTTCGAGGTCGCATTTGCGGGGATGGCCGGGGATGGCCGGTGATTTCGACAGGAAAATGCTGGAGCGTCAGTTTCGCAAAAACTTTCATGTTCGCTACCCGACTGTCTTCCGCCAACAGAAGGATGACTTGGTGTTGGTGAAGGGTGGTCCTGGTAGCCGGTTATTTCGCAACGCGCGTCAGATCAGCGTCGAAGGGAAGGACCGGGCAGGCAAGCCACTCAAGGTTCTTTCGCCCAAGATGCAAAAGGTGTTCGGAACTTTTGGAGGCCGCAACGCCATTCAGCGAAGCCCACCTCGCTGGGTACACCCGAAATTCGTGGCCCGGGCAATCGAATTTGTGAAGGGACTTGTCTAAGAGGCGGCGGGTGGCCACCGCTTTCCTGCGCACCGAGCGCCAAAGCTCGTTTGCTGGGACCGCATGCCAAGTATTCGTACCATGGCGTGTACACAAGGCGGCTGGTGGCGGACGGCTTGGCCGAGGCGCGGCAACAAGCCGGCGCGCTCTTCGGCTGGCTCAAACAAAAACTAACCCGCCCCGCCGACGCCGGCGCGCTGGCCGGGGTCGAGCAAGACCCCGACGACCAGGCCAACTGGCAAGACCTGGCCGATCAACTGCGCAAGGCCCTGGAGCGCGACGAAGCCTTCCGCCAAGAACTGCTCAGCCGCCTGCCCAAAGACCTGCCCGCCGCGATCACCCGCCAAACCGCCACCACGGTCGGCGACCGCAACATCACCATCCAAAGCACCGGCAGCGCCGCCAACATCCGCGTCAACGAACGAGAAAACAGCAATTGAAACGCAGAGGCCGCGGAGAGCGCGGAGAAGAATTTCTCTGCGTCAACTGCGTTCTCTGCGTTTCAATCCTTCTCCGTCAATCTTCGATCTTCAACTTTATCTCGTCCGACTGCGTCCCTATGTTTTCATCTGTTCTCGATGAGTTCGCGATCGGCTGGCTTCAGCAAAACGGGCGGCGAAGTCTGCAGGCGTCGACCAGGGCCAGCGGGGTTGCGGATTTTCGGCGGCGGCGAGAATGTCTTGATCCTTTTTGCCTTCGCTAACCGTCCACGCTTTGATGAACACAATTAGTTGAGCGCCCGACACGCCGTTAGCGAGCTGCAGGCGATGCGCGGGCAACTGATAACAGGCCGGTTCCCATTCCTCGCGCGCCCAGGCGGACAGGAATTCAAGTTCGTCGTGCCTTAGCGTCATGGTGCGCTATCCTCCACATAGATGTAACCTTGAAGGGCGCCAGGCATCAGCTTCTCTTCGGCAACCCATTGTTCGGCAGTTACATGGTCGGCTAGGGTCAGTCGTTCAAAATTCAAAATTGCTGGGAAAGACGCTAACCACGTGGCGAAATCCCATTCCC
>JBGTKH010000134.1:0-8684 GCA_041744735.1 Pirellulaceae bacterium
GGGTTTCGCCCGGCGGCGTGGCGTCGCTGGTCGGTGTCGAAGCCGACTTCGGTTTGTCGCCCGACGCGCCGGACGCCGAAAGCCGCCAGCGGCTGGCTAACTGGATCGCGGACGCTCACAATCCGCTGTTCGCCCGCGTGATCGTCAACCGCCTCTGGCATTACCACTTCGGCGTCGGGCTGGTCGACACGCCCAACGATTTCGGCTTCAACGGCGCGCGGCCCACGCATCCCGAACTGCTCGATTGGCTGGCCGCCGAACTGGTTCGCCAGGACTTCAGCCTCAAATCCATCCAGCGGCTGATCGTCACGTCGGCCACGTACCGGCAAGACTCGCGTTACAATCCGGCCGCCGCAGCCGTCGATGCCGACAACCGGCTGCTGTGGCGCAAAGAGCCACAGCGATTGGAGGCCGAAGTTCTACGCGACGCGATGTTGACTGCCGGCGGTGAAATCAACCTCGCGGTCGGCGGCCCCGGCTATTACGACTTCACCACGTTCACGCGCAACACGCAGTTCTACGAGATGCTCGATCCGGTAGGCCACAGCTTCAACCGCCGCAGCCTGTACCGCACCTGGGTGCGCAGCGGCCGCAACCCGCTGCTAGACGTCTTCGACTGCCCCGACCCCTCCACCAAAACCCCCCGCCGCGCCGTCACCACCACGCCGCTGCAGGCCCTGTCGCTGCTAAACAATTCCTTCGTCCTACGCATGTCCCACCGCCTAGCCGACCGCCTACAGCAAGAAGCCGGCCCCAACATCCCGCGTCAAATCACCCTAGCCTACCACCTAACCTACGCCCGCCCGCCCGATCCGTCAGAGTTAGATTCCCTAACCCCCTTCGTCGCCACCCACGGCCTCCCGGCCCTTTGCCGAGTCATCTTCAACAGTAGCGAGTTTCTTTACATTGATTGACGCTGTCCGTCGCCACGCTCATCGACCATCGCATATCGCGATCTTCACGTCCATTCGCGGGCTTGGTCGTCAGCCATCGTTCAATACCACTCCCCAACGCCGATCCGTTTTGCTACGTTTCGGCCGCGTCGGAATCCAAGGAATCAGACTCGACGACGGTCGCAACACGTCGTCGATTACCGCATAAACGATTGACAAGCCACAACCGACAAGTGCATAGAGACGAACAGCGGATTGCGACGATTTAATCACCGCCATGCGCGCAAACGTTGCCAAGGGGAAAACTTAAGTTGAAAGCTATAAGCTATTCGGCCATTTCACTTTTTGCAGGCTGTGGCGGCAGCGATCTTGGCTTGCGCGCTGCCGGCATCGAACCGATTTGGGCAAACGAGATTTCCGAATCGGCGTGTGAACTTTTCGATCGCGTAACTGGCTTGAAGACGATGCATGCGGGCGATATTCGCCGTTATCGCAAGTTTCCGATTGCGGATATTTTGGCGGGTTGCTATCCCTGCCAGGGTTACAGTCAAGGCGGGCGTCGTAATAATTCTGACGGAATCAACTACCTATATCAGGAATTTGATCGAGTGCTTCGGCAAGTGCGTCCGTTGGCCTTCATCGTTGAGAACGTGGATGGGATGCGTTACTCACACAATCACCACTTGTTGCGAAATCAGTTGACGAGGTTTCGGCTGGCGGGGTATCGTATGAGTTGGCAGGTTCTTGACGCAAAGGACTACGGATTGGCGCAGGATCGTCGCCGTCTCTTTATCGTCGGCATACGCAGCGCGGAACGGAGGTTGTACCAGTTTCCCGCACCTACGCATGGGAATGTCAACAATCCGTACCGCCGTCTACGTGACGTCATCTGGGAACTTCGCGACGCGCCTGAGGGTTCTTACGATCCGGAGCCCTTGCATTGGTACTACCTGTCACGTAACCGCCGACGGACCTGGGGCCAACAGGCTCCGTGCATCGTCGCGCACTGGCGGCATGTTCCGCTTCATCCAGACTCTCCCCCGCTCAGAAAGTTGGGGCCGGACCGGTGGGAATTCACACGTACTGGGAACGCCCGACGCTACAGCTATTTGGAATGCGCAGCGCTTCAAGGATTCCCTAACCCGCACGCATTTGGCGTTTGCTCCGTCAGACAACGCTTTCGCGCAATCGGAAATGCGGTTCCGCCGCCTCTGTTCGCGGCTGTCGCGAACGCACTTGTTACCCAGCTTGAAAGCCGGTAATGACTAGTTTAATTAGCTTGCCATAGTCGTCGAACGTGTTTTCTGTGATTCTCGCGGCGTCTGATTCGGCGAGCAGTGTAATTCTCGCACGGTCAAATGTTAGGCCAGCATCCGAAGTAATCTCTTCGAGATGGGTCGAATTGGGGATATGAAACGGGACGGCGAAGAACCGATTCGCTGGGGCGAAGGACAATGGATGAAACCAGTTTGTAGCAAGCTTGTGCAGATTTAGCTGTCCGAATTTTGCCGGCCAATTGGAAAAGTTACCACACGCACATTGACCGACAAGAAACAAGCTGCCGCGCCGCATGTCGCCAAATCGTTTCCAGGAAACAACGTCTATCCCCAAGTCTTTCGCATCACGCGGGTTTGGATCGGGAGGCAGTTCCGACCGCGGATGCCAATGCCACTCGCCAGTTAGACGGTTCAGGTCTGAAGCCACCGCCTTCATTCGCGATGGCCGGCCCTCGTCTTCATCAGACGGCGCGCCAGTCCGGTATCCGTCTGACATGCTTCCCAGAAAGATTGAAACCACATCCCGGATCAGTCGTTCAAACGCTCTCGGCAGCGCGATATAATGTCCATCTGTGATAGTTGGCGCGGATGCGATTGCAAGGCAAAACTCGTAGATCAGTGTTTTGCTTCGGCAGTAGGTGAGACGATTCCCATCCAGCCTAAACGGATACCAATCGCGAAGGATGTCTGCCCGACGTTGAAGCTCGTTCGCTGTTTGGCTAGTACCATCTTCAATCTTTGAGTCGTCTCGAATCCAAGATTCGCCATCAACTTCAACAAAATCGTCCATCGCATCGGCGATTAGTTGATCGCGAATTCCTTCCTCAGTATTCACCGTACCAAGCTCGATGGCGCGCTTTTCAACTTGGTCGGCGTCACTGGATGCGCGAAGTTGTTCAAGGCGTCGAGTCCAATCTGTGTCGTTAATTCTCGTCGGCATCCTCGTCATCCTTAAACACGATGTCACGCAGTTCTTTATAAATGTTTCCGGCAAGGGTGCGTGCTTCTTTCGCCCCGGGCAATACGGCTTCTGCCTCTGTCGCGGAGACTGAACGCTCGCCTATAACCTGCCAAACGTCAGTAAGTGCCTCGGTCGCCATGAACAGTCCGTCAGACAGCCTTTCCGCAGCCGGACGGTGCAAACGCTTAACTTCGAGGACCGACTTGCCTTGTTCCAATTGTCGGACTTTCTTCGGCGATTCAAGGCAAATTGCTAGTTCAGAGATGTGCCGCGAATCGGGCACAACAGGCTGTATTTCCTTTGACTTGTCTCCGAAAAGAAACGTCATGACGCTCTGCGCATTGTCGAGATGCGCTTCTGGGACAGGGGCTTTCAGTGGTTCGTCGCGCCCATTTAAGCCTACAAAGTTGCGGACGTTGTTGAATCCTAGAGACGTATACACCCACGAGAACGGATACTCGGGATTGCTCCCCCGCCCTTTCCGGTAGCTTTGGCTTGGCTGAAAACGATCGCGCTCAATGAGTTGATTAACAAAATGAAACCCTTCAAGCATCCGCGGTGACGTCCCATGCTGGTCGC
This sequence comes from Pirellulaceae bacterium, assembly GCA_041744735.1. Taxonomy (GTDB): domain Bacteria; phylum Planctomycetota; class Planctomycetia; order Pirellulales; family Pirellulaceae; genus JBGTKH01. Next base: position 3,711 of record JBGTKH010000134.1, read on the forward strand.
CGATCATTCGCTTGATTTGCGAAAGTGTGAGTTTGCTTTCATCCAATACCTTTGCGATCCACGCGGCCTTTGCATACGAATCCCATTCCGAAAGTCCGCAAATATGACGCACCCCCAGGTAAGCCAACATTCGTTGCTTCTGCTCCGCTCCGGTTACAACCAGGACGGGAACTTCGTCCGGCGGACCTACCCCTGATTCGGCCATGAGAGATTTGGCCCACTCGATCCGTTTCTGCTGCTGGGCAGCGCGCGCGTCACCAGCCAAGATCAAACATGCGGCCAGACGGCGGTTACCCTCAAGAATCGTGATGCGTTTGTTCGTTTCGACACCAACGAGCGGCTCGGATTCAAAGTATCCATTTGCGGCTATCGAACTGATGACATCGTCGATGCCGAAATTCTCGACAATGTAGTTTAGGGCCGCCGTTTCTGTTTTGAACTCCCCCGAACGTCCACCGTAGCGGGGATTTTCCATGTCGAAGTGCAACTCCTCAAGCGGCATGGGAGTCAATTTGTCCGTTGACGCTCTTTTCCTTGCCATTGTTGATTATCCTATGTCGGGTTAGCGAAGAAACTTGGGGGCCGGCGCTGACGGACGACCGCTCAACTGACCATTGCCGAATCAGCGGTTTCGCCCACCACTGGCAAGCTAGTTTGGTTCACTTCGTGCCGCTCCATGGTCCGACGCGTACGGGTCAGACTTCTTACTTCAGGCGACGCCTGACTTGTACCGACTTCCTAATTTGTGGCTGGACTCGAAGTCCAGTCGAGACTCAAGTATTGTGTTCATGCAATGCTCTGTCCAGTCGAGCTCGGCGAATCAATTCCGTCGCGACATGGTTAAACGAAGATCCAAGTCGAAACTGCGAACGAAGCCGGCAAAACCTTCCGAATGGAAGTTCCCGGACGTTTCTCCGCAACGGTCGCAAAATATGGCGGCCATTCGTTCGCGCGACACGACACCGGAATGCGTCGTGCGTTCCGTCTTGCATCGAATGGGTTACCGTTTCCGTCTGCATATCCGCGGTTTGCCGGGCTGCCCGGACATCGTTTTGCCAAAACATCGCACAGTCGTCTTTGTGCATGGCTGTTTTTGGCACAGCCACCGCTGCAAAGTTGGTCGCCGGACTCCCAAAACCAATCAGGAATACTGGCAGGCAAAGCGAGAGAGGAATCGAACTCGACATGCGAAAGCGCGGAAATTGTTGCGACGCGAAGGATGGTACGTCCTAACGATTTGGGAATGCCAGACACGCGATGTCGAAGCTCTCGCATTGCAATTGAAATCCAAATTAAGCGACTCGCCTGCTTCGGAACCGAATACCGCGTGAGCATCCCCGGCACATCGGCGAAGCGCGAGTTTCTCCGGCATTACTCAAACATCGGCAATCGGATTCGCGAAGACGTCCTTAAACAGCAAAGGGCGGAATACGGTGAGAAGATTGTGTCATCACTGTCGGCACAATTGTCGGCTGAGGACGGCAGGGGCTTAGCTGCTTGGAATCAGTTCCGGACGATTCGTTTCGCCGAGGTCTTTCCCGACGAGCAGATTGTCTCATCACTGATGAGACAATTATCGTGGACCCACTTCATCTACATCATTCCTCTCGACGATCCACTGAAGCGGGAATTCTACGCCGAAATGTGCCGCGTGGAGCGGTGGAGTACGCGGACGCTGCGAAAGAAGATTGGTGGGATGCTGTTCGAGCGGACGGCGCTGTCGAAGAAACCGGCGAAGCTGGCTCGGCAGGAATTGGTGAAACTGCGCGAGGAAGATCAGATGTCGCCCGATCTGGTGTTTCGCGATCCGTACTTTCTCGACTTTCTCGGTCTGGCCGACACGTACAGCGAACAGGATTTGGAGGCCGCGATTCTCCGCGAGTTGGAAGCGTTTATTCTGGAACTGGGGGTGGGGTTCGCTTTCGTTGCGCGGCAGAAGCGGATCACGGTGGACGGGGAGGATTACTATCTCGATCTGCTGTTTTATCACCGGAAACTGCGGCGGCTGGTGGCGATCGATTTGAAGCTCGACAAGTTCAAGGCGGAAGATAAGGGCCAGATGGAACTGTACCTGCGCTGGCTGGAACGATACGAGCAGCAGCCCGACGAAGAATCGCCGCTGGGCCTGATCCTGTGCGCGGGCAAGTCGGACGAACACGTCGAACTTCTTTAGTTGAGCCAGAGCGGGATTCGCGTCGCCGCTTATCTGACGGAGTTGCCGCCGCGCGACTTGTTGCGCAAGAAACTGCACGAAGCCGTCCAAATCGCCCGCGCGCGACTGGAAGCTCAGCACAAGGAACCTTGATTGACCGGGGCGGTGAGTTTGGCGAGATTCGATGGGTAACCGCCTCGCCATTTCGCGCCGTACGGCTTACGATGAAGGTAGAGGTGCGAGTTGATGAGCATTCGGGTGGAATTGTATGGCATCCCGCGCAGCCGAGCGGGCGTCGCCGAAGTGTTATTGCCAATGAACGGGCCGACATCGACGCTGAGTGACGTGTTGCGCGAGTTGGCTGACCGCTTTCCACAACTGGCGGACGAGTGCATCCGCGGTGGCGAACTTCGCAGCGGCTATACGGCCAGCGTCGGCGGCCAACGATTCGTCTCGCAGCCCGACACGCGGCTCGACGCGGGAGACTGTTTGCTAATTTTGTCGGCGGATGCCGGCGGATGAAACGATGGGTACGATCAAAGTCAACACGGCTCTGTTTGAAAAATGACGCAAATTGTTGAGACCGCGAATTTCGTGAAAACGCGTCCGAATTCAGAGCGGGGCCTCTGGGGTGCGCTGCCGTTTGGATATCACGGCTGTTACCTGCGCGTCGACTTGTCGGAGGGGACGGGCGAGAGCGTTTCGCTGGATGGCGATGTGCTGCGGCGGTTTATCGGCGGCAGTGGATTGGGAGTCTACTTGTTGCTGAAGGAAAACGCGGCACACGCGGAGCCGCTGTCGCCCGAGGCAATAATCGCGTTTGTATTTAGCCCATTGGTCGGCAGCCCGTTGACGACATCGGCCAAATTTGCGGTGGTCAGCAAAAGCCCGTTGACCGAACGGATCAACGACTCGCTGGCCAGCAGCGGGTTCGCAATCGCGGGCAAGAAGGCGGGTTGCGACGCACTGGTCATTACGGGACGAACCGCCGAGCCGTCGATCTTGATCATTGACGACGGTCAAGTGCGCATCGAACCGGCTGGCGATTCGTGGGGCGCGACGTGCGGCGAAGCACAGCGGCGGCTGCAAGAGCGATTCCCCGGCGACTGGCAAATCGCAGTCATCGGTCCGGCCGGCGAGCGGCTGGTGCGTTACGCCACGATCTCCCACGACGGCCGGCACGCGGGGCGCGGCGGCAGCGGCGCGGTGTTGGGCTCGAAGAACATCAAGGCCATCGTCGTCCGCGGCACGCAGCGCTGCCAATGGGCCAAGCCGCGTGAATTGGCGGCCCTGGCCAAGACCATCTCCGAAAAATCCTTCGGCCCGGCGACTGCCAAGTATCGCGAATTGGGCACGGCGACGAATTTGCTGGTGTTTAATCGCCTCAAGGCACTGCCCACGCGGAACTTTCAGCAAGGCAGCTTCGAGTCCGCCGTCGACCTGTCGCCGGAGACGCTGTCGGTCGCGCGCGAGCGAACCCGCGCCTACTGCGTCGCCTGCACCATCGGCTGCGAGCACATCTATCAACTCACGAGTAACACGAACTCGTCGGACGAACCGAGCATTCCAGCCGCCCTCGACTCTCAACCCTCAACCCTCAACTCCACCGGCGTGCGCCTGGAATACGAGAACCTCTTCGCTCTCGGCCCACTGTGCGGCGTTGCTGATCCAGACGTCGTGTTGGCCGCGTCGAAACGCTGCGACGAACTGGGCATCGACACGATCAGCGCCGGCGGCACGATCGCGTTCGCGATGGAATGTGCCGAGCGCGGGCTGCTCGACGCATCGTGGCTGCGTTTTGGCGACGGGGCAGCACTGCTGCGATGTTTAGAAGAAATCGGTCGTCGCGCAGGACTCGGCGACAAACTGGCCGAAGGCAGTCGGCGGCTCGCTGACGTGATCGGCCACGACAGCATCGCCTTCGCTCCGCAAGTGAAAGGGCTGGAGATTCCCGGCTACGAACCGCGCGCTCTGCAAACGATGGCCTTGGGATTCGCCGTCGGCTCGCGCGGCGCGGATCACAACCGCAGCGGCGCGTATGAAGTCGACTTTTCTGACAAGGTCGACCGCCGCAAACTGACCGCCGACGCGGCGCAACTGGCCATTGACACCGAAGACAAAGCCGCGCTGATCGACTCGCTGATCCTGTGCAAGTTTCTGCGCGGCGTGTTCGACGACTTCTGCGCCGAGTCGGCCGAAATGCTGAACCTCGTCACTGGCTGGGACACCACCGCCGCAGAACTCCAGCAAACCGCCCGCCGCATCGTGACTGCCAAAAAACTATTCAACATCCGCGCCGGCTGGACCCCCGCCGAAGACACGCTGCCCGGCCGTTTCTTGGACCAGTCGCTGTCCGACGACGACCAAGCCCAGCTTTCAGCGCCGCAATTGCAATCCGCGATCGAGCGGTACAATCTGTTACGCGGCTGGCAGGCTGATGGATACTTGGAATCGAAGAACCTTCGAGCACTTGACTTGTTCGAGCTGTAGAGATCGCCTAGCGTAGCCGCTCATTTTCGTTCACAATGAACAAGTGAATCACTCAGGCGAAACAGCATGCCCGAAACGTTTATCCTCATCCCCGGCCGCACCAGCAAGCAGGGCAGCGGCATTAGCGAGGGGAAATACGGCGAGAATTATCAGCAGGAAATCAACACGCTGCAGGTCGCCCCGGACGATATGAAAAGGTTGCAGCTTTCCAACGGCGACCGGGTGCGGCTGACCGGCGAGTTCGGACAGATCGAAGTTGCCGTGACGGCGGCGAAAGGTGACGAGTTGCCCGCGGGCCTGCTGTTCATCGCCTACGGCGACCTGTCCAGCCG
>JBGTKH010000135.1:0-3823 GCA_041744735.1 Pirellulaceae bacterium
CGGAACGTTTATCCTTAGCCATCCTTGGCTCTCCCGGTGCGGTGAAGTGTTGAACAACTCACAGCATCGCGGAGAGCCGCTTCTTTTAGGAATCCCAATCTGGGCCGCCCGACCTCCGGTACAATGGCCTAAAGTGCAGTAGTATAAGCAAGCCACCCATTTTCCCTCTGGCCCTCGACCCTCCCATGTCCGAAACCTATCACGTCCGGCTCGAGAAAGAGCAGCATGTCTTTAGTGCTGCTCATTTCATCACGTTCAACGGCAACATCTGCGAGCGGCTGCATGGGCACAACTATCGTGTGGCGGTCGACATGCATGGGCCGCTGGACGAAAACCATTACGTGATCGACTTCATCGCGCTGCGCGACACGCTGAAAGCGATCACCGACGAACTGGATCACCACATGCTGCTGCCAACCCAGCACCCCTTGATTCACGTCGCGGCCGGCGAGCGTGAGGTGGAGGTTACGTTCGAGGACAGGCGGTGGGTTTTCCCGCGCGTTGATTGTGTACTGCTGCCCGTGCCGAATACGACGGCCGAACTATTGGCCCGCTACATTGGCCGCCGGCTGCTGGACGATCTGCAAGCTCGAACCGGCACACGGCCCACTCACGTGTGCGTTGAAGTCGACGAGAATTTCGGCCAATGGGGCGTTTGCGAGCTGTGCGACGAATGACACCTCCTAGACCAGTCGTTTAACCCGTAGCCGTAGGCGAGGGAATGTCGACGATCACCGCGACCACCATTACGCATTCCCTCGCCTACGGCTACGGGTTAAACGATTAGGCGGCCAATCCGTCCTACCGGCACATTCTACTCAACTTTCCCACACCGCGTGACCGATAATGTCCGAGTAACGAGCAGGCACGTTGTTCAATTCGTTACGCCGTCTCTTCACACGCCAGGGACATTCAAGTGGTCGCCGCCAACGAGAATCTTCGCAAGGCCGCCGTGCTGTTGACCAGCCTTCCGCAAGAGGATGCCGCCAAGCTGCTGGGCAAGCTGAAGCCGAAGCAGGTCGAGGCCGTGTCGATCGAGATCGCCAAGCTGGGCCGCATCTCCAGCGATGAACAAGAGGAGGTGATTCAGGAATTCGCCGACCAGAATCCCAACAGTGTCGGCACCGAAGGGGGCGGGCTGGACTTGGCCAAATCGCTGGTGGAAAAGGCCCTCGGCCGATCCGCCGCAGAGACCCTCGACAATGTGCGGCAGTCGATCGAGGCGCTGCCGTTCGGCTTTCTAAAAAAAGTCGATCCGCAAAACCTGCTAACGTTCATTCTCGACGAACACCCGCAAACGATTTCGCTGATCCTGTCCCACTTGCCGCCGAAATACGGTGCCGAGATCATCGCCGGCCTGCCCACGGACAAACAGTTGGCCGTGATCCGCCGGATTGCCAACATGGGCCAGACCAACCCCGAAGTGATTCAGGAAGTCGAACGCGGGCTCGAGACTCGCATGTCGAGCGTGATGAGCCAATCGTTCCAAAAGGCCGGCGGCATCGACAGCGTGGCCGAGATGCTGAACGTGACCGACCGCGCCACCGAGCGGGCGCTGCTGGAAAACCTGGCGCAGGAAGATCCGGATTTAGTCGAAGAGATTCGCCGCTTGATGTTCGTATTCGACGACATCGCCGACTTGGCCGACAAGGACATTCAGTCCGTGCTGAAAAACGTGGAAACGTCGCAATGGGCGATGGCACTCAAAGGGTCCACGGAAGAGCTCAAGGAAAAGATTCTCGGCAACATGTCGCAACGCGCCGGCCAGATGCTGCGCGAGGAAATGGAGTACCTGGGCCCCGTGCGGCTGTCGGAAGTCGAAGCGGTCCAGCGGCAGATCGTCGATGTTGTCCGCCGCCTGGAAGACGCCGGCGAAATCTCCACCCACGCCGCCGAGCAGCACGAAGAGTTCATTCAGTAACTCGCAGCAACCCCGGGTGGTGATACCGTTTGGGCTCAGACGTACAGAATTCAATTTTTCCGGTACATGGTTGGTGTTTTCAAGTCGCGTTTTCGCCGGCAAAATTGAATTCTGTACGTCTGAGCCCGGCCGCGGTTACAGCGCTGAACGCCAAATGGTATCACCACCCAACCCCGACGGGTTTGCCCTCTCTGTGCCGCAGCGTCTACAATCAATGGCTGGGACGTCTTTCGCCGTCATGTCCGCCGGGGGCCGTGTTGCCATGCAAGAGTTTCTGCCAATGTCGAACTCGGATAGTTCATCGTTCGCATCTGTAACGCCACAGGATGAGACGCACATCGTGCGGGAATCGAAACCAGAGGCGTCGCCGCCGGACGAGCAGCGCCACACCAGGGCACGCAGCGGTTTGATGTCGCGGCTGACGTGGGTGCTGTGCGTGCTGATCGTGCTGCTGGTCATGCGGTATGTCGTGCCCAACTTGGCCGAGGAACTGCAATACGCGATCACGCGCGGACAAGAGCGGGCCAAGTACGAAGTGGCCACGGAAGGCTTGAAGGGGCTGCCGCTGCAGGATCTCTCGAAGGCGTATCAGATGGTGTCGAAGCGCGTGGGCCCCAGCGTCGTGCACATCTTCACCACCAGCACCAACAACGCCGCAGTCGAAGAATTGCCGCCGATTTTCGGCCCGTTCCCCCGCGAGGCACACGGGCAAGGATCTGGCGTCATCGTCGATCCCGAAGGCTACATCGTCACCAACTATCACGTGGTACGCGGATCGAATGACATCCGCGTGACGTTGAGCGAAGGGCGCAGCGTGCCTGCCCGCGTGGTTGGCTTCGATGCGGAGACGGACTTGGCCGTGTTGAAAGTGCGGGCCGATAACCTAATCGCTGCCGAGTGGGGCGACAGCGACGAAATGGAAGAAGGGTCCTTGGTGTGGGCCGTGGGCAGCCCGTTCGGCTTGGAGCGTACCGTGACGTTCGGGATCATCAGCGCCAAACATCGCGCCGGAAGTGCGGGCACCAATTATCAGGACTTTCTGCAAACCGACGCCGCCGTGAACCCCGGCAACAGCGGCGGGCCGCTGGTCGATGAACAGGGACGCGTGGTCGGCATCAACACGGCGATCATCGGCGAGACGTACCAGGGCATCAGCTTTGCCATTCCCAGCAGCGTCGCGCGCAAGAGCTATGAACAGATCAAACGCGACGGTTTCGTCGCCCGCGGTTGGCTGGGCGTGGCCATGGAGACGGTCACCGAGGAATTCGCCAAAGAGAATAACCTGCCGCAAGCCAGCGGTGCTCTGGTGGTCACCGTCGTCGACACCACCGCCGGTGCCTCACCCGCCAAACGCGCCGGCATGCAAGTGGGTGACGTGATCGTACTATGGAACGGCCAAGCGATCGACAGCCCCAAAACACTCAGCCTGCTGGTCGCTGACACCGAAATCGGCTCGACCGCCGACGTCAAAATTCTGCGCGACGGTCAAGAAGTCAATCTGCAAGTCGCCGTCGGCGAACGCCCGCGGGCGACAAGATAGACGTCACCTCGGAGCTTGTCTCCGTGGTGACGTGCGGTGAGGCGGTAAGCTCCGTGGTGACGCTCCGAGAATCGCGCACGGACACTTACACGCGCGGTGCCGTCGTCAGCGGCGTCACCGGATTATCGAACAGCCGGCCTTGCTCGCGGGCCAGGCTGCATGTCTTCAGTTTTGGCAGCACGTAGCGGGCCAGTAGTTCGCATTCGTCTTTGTGCGGATAGCCGGACAGGATGAACGCTCGCAGGCCCATGCCGATGTAGCGGTTGATCTTGGCCAGCACTTGATCGGGGTCGCCGACGATCGCGCTGCCGCAGCCGCTGCGGGCGCGGCCGATGCCGGACCAGATGTGCGGCTCGATGTAG
>JBGTKH010000136.1:0-9338 GCA_041744735.1 Pirellulaceae bacterium
TGCGATGGCGAATCTCGCGCAACTTGCGACCCAACTCAGTCCGCGCGCGCCTCGGTACCGGTGGCGAAACCGTTACCGGTGTAACGTGCGTTGCCGCGATCTCGGTGAAATTGGACGTGCTTGCCATTGTGTCGCTCCCGGCTTGGTTGATTTAACCATCTGATACTTTCATAATAACGTGAATTCGAGCGGCCAGTCGAGCCGGCGGTCCTTTCAGCGTTGCGATCTTCTAAAGGGCTCAAACACGATTAGCGTTCGTGGCTTTTCTGCGTTGGTTGACGCCTCCGCTGAGAGCGTTTCGCCTGCGGAAGGGGTTTGAAGAGCCACGAAACAAACTGAAGCATACCAAGCACAGCGAAAGCGGGAATCAACACGAGAGCCGCCCGAGGCCAGCGGGCAACGATGATGACCGTCACCACAATGCCACCGATCACCCACATTACGGTCTCTGGCCGCCAGCGTTTCATTTGAGGCAATGCCAGCCAAATAGCCGCTAGTACTAATCCCGCTCGCAAACAAAGCCCCGCGATCAAGCTCCATTGGTCTTGAAGAAACCCCGTCCAGAAAAAAAGTATACCGTAGGCGGCAAGCATCACGAGTGCGATGATTCCGAGGGCGTGACGTCGCATGAGCAGGATGTTGGCGCGCGGGTGGGAATTTCGGCGATCGGAGCGGCTGTGTCGGCCTGGACACGCTGAACGTGCCGGCCGCCAGCGGTCCGCTCCAACGACTGCTTACCAATATAGCAGATCAGATGCGGTCGAGCGTGTCGATCCAGCGCACCAGTTCCGACAGTTCCTCGTCGTTCAGGTAGCGAGGCTCGTCGCCGAGGCTCTTGACCGTGACGGGGTACCTCATGTCGGTCAGCCGTTTGACGCCCGCTTTGACAGCGGCGGCTAACGGCGATTTGTCGGCGATGGTGGTGTAGAACGCCAGACGCTGGATCGGGTCATTATCCAGCGGCCGGGCGCGGCTCGGAAGTGCCGCGTCGACGGCGGCCAGGGCGCGAATCACGTCGCGATGAGCGAAAGCCACCAGATACGCCATCGCCGCGCCGGCTTGATGGCCGTGCACGACGATGCGAGTGCGATCTATGTTGTAATTGGCCAGTACGTCGTCCAGCGTTTTGCGGATGAAGTCTACTTCAGTCGGCAACCACTTCGACGGATCGGCTGACTTCGGCGTTAGCAAAATCAAATCGTGCTGCTCGCAATGATCTTTCCAGCGAGCGACCAGTTTGTCCCTTTCGAACCCGCCGGGTGCGTGCAGCCAGAGGACAACACCGTGAGGCACATCGCTGCGATACGAATCGGGAACGTATGCGAGGCACTCGTTTGCCTCTTCGGGAATCTTGATTTCGATCACACCGACGGCCGGACGCTGGCCGGCCTCTGCCGTGGGCGGCTCGTGTGCCGCTGGCAGCGAATCAGGAATCTCGGTCGGTAGCTTGGATAACGAAAGTTCGACATCGCGAGTTTGGCCGTCGTGTTCAACTTTTAGCGTGACTTGATTGTTTGGTTCGTAAGTGGCCATCAGCTCCAAGATGGCCGTGATGTTGTTCACATCCTTGCCGGCCAGCGAGACGATTCGGTCCTTCGGCTCAATGCCGGCCTCGGACGCTGGGCTGCCGGGATAAACATAGCGCACCAGCACGCCGGCTTTCGCGGGCGCGATTTCACGGACCGGCAGAATGCCCAGGAACGCATGCTCGTAAGGCTCGATCTTATCGGTCAGTTCGGCCGTCACTTCAATGCGCTGATCGCCGCGGGTTACGGCGACTTGCACTTGCTCGCCCGCGTAGCGGCGGCCGATTTCGTGCTTGAGCTGGGCCTGCCTCGAAACTTTCACTCCGTCCAATTCGACGATCACGTCGCCCGGTTTCAGGCCTGCCTTGGCAGCGGGCGACTTGGCGGGACAGGCGGCGATTTCCGGCGGGTCGGCGTACATGTCGGTCCCCTTGAGCGACACGCCTAATAGACCAGGATGCAGATCCTCGCCGCGTTTCATCTTCTCCAACTGCCGATTGACCTCGTCCAGCGGCACGGCAAAACCGATTCCCGAGTCGTACCATTCCGCGCCAGCCACCTCCTCCTGTCCTTGCGGCGACAGCGGCACGAGCACACCCAGTACGCGGCCGCGGATATCGACCAGCGGCCCGCCGTAATTGCTGGGCGAGATCTTCGCATCGGTCTGAATCGCTTTGCCCCAAATGCGATTCGTCGCACTGAGCACGCCCACGGAAATATTTGGCTGCGACTGCTCGAAAGTCCGCCCCAGAGCGATCGTCCACTGGCCCACCAACATCTCGTCGCGCGGCACGGCTTGCGGAACAGTCAGCTTTTCCTCTGTATTGACCTTGAGCAGCACGAGCATGCGGCTGTGATCGCGCGCGACGATCTGTGACGCCAGCCGTTTACCGCTAGGCAACGTGACCAAAATCGACGTGGGCATCTGCACGAAGTTGAAGGCGCTGGAAATGATGTAGCCGTCTTCGCCGACCACCAAGCCCGTTGTCGGCCCCGTGCCGACGAGCAACTGGCCGACTCGCTCCAACCCGCCGAACGTTTCGATACGGACCACCGAAGGTGCGACGGCGGTCACTGCGGCTTTCATCGCTTGTTCTTCGAGCGAGGCGACGTCATCTTGCGCTTGAAGTGGCGGCGCTGCCAAGTGCCACATCGTCAACAGTACAAGAATGGTTGTGGCTGCGTGGGTATGAAGAGTTGATTGCATCGCTAAAGTCTCGGATGGATTAGCAAACTCGTAAGTCGTTTAACCCGTAGCCGCAGGCGAGGGTGTCTGCCGCAGTAGCTTCACCCGCCATTGGTATGCCCTCGCCTGCGGCTACGGGTTAAACGACTTATAACATTGGCGTTAGTTTTGGGTGCTGATAACGATCTCGATCAGCTCCTGGCCGCGCTGCACGGTCAGCCGGACTTCGTCGTCGCGGTCGAAATAAGTGAGTTCTTCAACCAGCGATTTGCACGAGGGGACGATGCGGTTGTTCACGAACAGCACCAGATCGTCGACTCGCAGACCAGCCTTTTCGGCCGGCGAACCGGAACGTACCTTGTCGACGAACGGCGGCGTTTTCGAGAGCACGTCGGGCACCAGCACAACTCCCAGCAACGGTAACGACAGGGCCTCCAGCGGCTTTCGTGTCTCCTCCGCAGGCCGGCGCGGAATAATCTTGCCGGACAGGATGTCGTCGACGGACGTGATCAGTTCGGCGACCGGGATCGAGTAGTTCAGCCACGTGTTGGCTTGAGCACTGCGCAGTTCTTTGCCGAGAATGCCGGCCAACTGGCCGCGGCGGTCCGTCAGTGCGCCGCCGGCGGCACCCGGATTATTGGTCATCGCGTCGAGCACATACACCGGTCCGCTGTATGCCGTCTGGAACGCACCGCGGCGTGCATCGAGAGTCGTCCGCGTCGAGACGCTGCCGTGCAGTACACTGGCGGGCTCATTGCCGGTCGCTACGCCATACAGGTTGCTGAAGGCCAAGACCCGCGATCCAACTTCCAAACTGGCCGCCTCGTCGAGATTGAAATGCGGCAGGTCCAGAGCGTCGATTTTCAGAATCGCAACCTCCAGCCGCGGATCGTGGCCAACTAATTCCGCTTGAAACTTGCGGCCGTCGTCGAGCGTGACGGTAACGTAATCCGTGTCGAGCACATAACTCCAAACCGTTAACACGTGTCCTTCAGCGGAAATCAAAAAGCCGCTTTGATATGCTTCGAGCCCTTGCAGTCCGCCGGCTCCGTAGATCTTGACAATCTTGGGCTGCACCGAGGCGATCACTGCTGCGAATGAAGATTGCGCCGTCGCGGGCCGCACTGTTGATACAGAAATGATACCGACGAAAAGCAACACGGCCGCATGCTGTAGGATGGCTTTCCAAAGCCGTCCGTATGGAATGTTTGAAGCAGACGGACGGCTCTGGAGAGCCATCCTACAGGTTTTGAAACACAGCCTAGGCATCAGGCGGCTTTCTCCGCGGGTTTGGAGAGGGTGATCGTGTTCAGATGAATGACGCCGAAAATCTGGTCGCCGTAGCGGACCTCAAGCTGATGAGGCACCATGCGGCCGTCGATGTCGCGGTAGTCGCTGAAATAGACTTCGCACGGATCGCTGCTTGAGTTCGGGTAGAATTCCAAACCAATCAAACGGCCCGTTTGCGGGTCGAATAGGAACCGCGATTCCACCACGTTGTGCGTAGCGACCAGCACGTCGGCCAGATGAGCCTGGACAGGCGCGGGGCCGGTGCCGAGGTAATAAACGTCACCGAATTTTTCCGGACCGAGCGTTAACAGCCGCTGCCACAGATGCATCGCGACCAGCAACCCGCCGCTGTCGGCCGGCCCCAGTTGCTCGTCTAAATCCAAAGTCGCATCGACGGTCGCCAAACCGGTCGGAAACTTGCCGCTGACTTGCTTATCGCCCAAAACAATCTCGATGTCGCCGCCACCGGCCAGTTGGCCCAGCAGCGTCCAGGTGCCCGTGAATTCCGCAAAGTCGCCGCTGGCCGTGAAGTCCTTCCACACGCGATCGCGATTCAAGGCATTGAAATAGTAGTTGGCGTAACCGGGCCGAGCTTGAATGTATTTGGCGACCTCATCGGGAATGGCTTCTGCATTGCCAGGCAGCTTCGGGACTGGAATGGGCATCGGTTCCTTGGGATTCTCGCCCGGCTTCGGCGCGGGTTTGGGTTGCGGCGGTTCTGCCGGTGCACGTTGCACTTGCGCGATCAATTCATCGCCCGAATGCACGCCGGTCAGCCGAACGAGGATGTCGTACTGCTTACCGTCGCGGCGGTAACTGAGCGGAATGCGCCAACCTTTGGGAAAGATACCGAGCACATTCTTGAACGTGTTCACGGTGCCGATTGGGCGGCCGCCGAAGGACACTACTTCATCGCCGTAGCGGAGTCCGCGGCGGTAGGCGTCCGATGATTCCAAGATATTGCTGACGACGACATTACCGTCCTCGTCGTGCGTGACCGTGGCACCCAACGTCGCGTGATCCACAATCCGGCCGCTGCGCAGGTAGCCCATGAAGTTCTTGATCTGATTGATGGAAATCGCGTAACCGACCCCGACGTTTACGCGGCCACGTTTTTCGAACGAACCGCGGCCGTTGATGCCGATCAATTGCCCTTGAGCGTTGAACAGCGGGCCGCCCGAATTGCCGGGGTTGATCGAAGCATCGGTCTGAATGCAGTCTGCGTATTCCAGCAGCGTGCCGGCGGGATATTGGTAGCGGTGCACGCCCGAAACGATGCCGTAGGTTACCGTCGGCTGAAAATCGGTGGCCAGCAGAAACGGATTGCCGACCGCAAAACACCAGTCGCCGACGCGGACGCTGTCGCTGTCGGCTATTTCCGCGAAGGGGAAATCGTCTCGTCCAAGAAGCTTGATCAAAGCCACGTCGCCCGTGGGATCGAGACCCACGATGACAGCGTCGTAAAGCTGGCCGTCGGGCATGCTGCACTTCATGTGATCGCCGGCCGGCTTGGAGACGTGAAAGTTCGTCAGCGCGTAACCATCCGGCGTGATGACCACGCCCGAACCGCCGCCTTGGCCGCCGCGAGCGAACACCGACACCGCTGTCCGCGCGGCTTTGGCGATCGCCGCGATTCGCTGCTGTTCGGCGTACAACACCGACGGAGGCACCTCCGCCGCAAACGCGGTTTGCACGAACACCGCGGCTGTGAACCCAATCAGTCCCCCAACCACAGACGCGACCCAGTGATGACGTTGCCGTCGAATCATTTGCTGATCCTTGCGTTGCACAGATTCAAATGGTCGGCGATATCCAGTTCGTCGCCATAGTCCACCAGTATACTCAGACGCCGTACGCCGGTGATGTCTATATCTAGCTCCAGCGGTTCGGGGTCCTTGCCCGTGATGATGCCATCGAACAAGCGACGGTTGTCGCCGGTGATCACTAATTGCACGTGCCCACCGCTGCGTACGCGGCTATCGATGCCGGCCGTGGCCACGAAGTGCTGGAATTCACCGGGCAAGCGATACACCAGCAATGTGCGGCTGTGGATGGCCAAGCCGCGTTCGTATTCGTTTTGCCGGTCGCCCAGCATCAGTTTGCCGCCGTCGAAGCTGCGGTCGAAACGCGGCTGATACAAGCGAGTCAGCTTCGCGGAGGTGGCCAGCGCATGGACATACGGTGCCCATTCAACGGTGTCCGGAACAAGATCGCTGAGGTACACGATTTTGCCGCCCGAGAAGTCGAGCTTCTTCAACCGAGTTGGAGGCACTGAGATCTCAACACCTGCCGTGCTAGTGACTTTAAATTGGTCGTCGGCCAGCACCACCGACTTGGCTCGCAATTGCGAACCGCCGATGTCCGTAACGGTGCAAATCGGTTCAGGAAGTTGCCGGCCGGTAGCATGAAAATAGATCACGCCTTCGACTTTGGTTCGAGGCACTTCGACGCGCGTACCGTCGAAGTCGAACTGCACCACGTCAGCAGTGACGTCGTAAAGAATGCCTTCGAGATAATCCAACGCCAGCGACTCTTTAAGTTCCTCGCCAACTGTCGTCTTCGTGCTTTTGCGAATGACAAGCACGTCGCCGCTGACCTCGGCCGTGCGAATGTCCTGCCATTGTTTTTCCAACGCGGGATCTTGATCGTGCGGCTGAAGTAAGACGGAACGAATCGAGCGGGTGAGAACTTCAACGTCGCCGCCGCCAAACAGGTTGACCAAAGCCTTCCCATCCGTGACGACATAGCTGGTGGCCAATAACTGCGAACCGTCGACCAATTCAACCGTTACCTTGGGCAAGGTCGTTGGCGCCGCTGCCTTCGCGGTTGGAGTGACGGCCAGCAGGCTCTTCAAGTCGAACGTCTGGGGACCGTCGGCCGTTTGCACCACAAGCCTGTCGGCCGACAATTCGGACAAAGTGCCCGAGGCCCCGGACCCAGCGAGCAACTCGACGTTCACATCAACGGCCGAGACGCTTAATACGGCGGCGATCACGAAATTCAACATCATTTAGTACGTCTCCCAGTTCATGTTGACGTGGTTCACTATGTAACCCGACGCGTTAACGAGGGCGTAACCCGACGCGTTAGCGAGGGCGTAACCCGACGCGTGAGCGAGGGCGTTTGCCAGTGTCCCTCGCTCACGCATCGGGTTTTTATGCACCCTATTTCACTCCGTCACGAGCCAGCTTGCGAAAATACTCTTCAATCACCTCGCGATAGTGAGCCGGCAGTTCGCGGCTGATCTGCTGCAGTGCCTCTTGCCGATCCTTCTGCGGCAGGTCGCCCCAATCGCCGCGGCGATCGAGCTTTTTCGGATCGACGTTGCCCGGCCCGCTGGCGCCGCCCGGTGTGCTGTCCTGTTTGGGGCTCGACGGATTGTTCGCGTTGCCGCTGCCGCTGCCGGAGCCCTGCTGTTGCTGTTTCTCCATCTCTTCAATCATCTTGTCGAGCTTCGCAATCACGTCGTCTTCTTGCTTGCGGACCACGGTGCCGGCGCGGCCGAGATTCAGTCGCCGGCGAATGTCGTCCATCAAGCGAGCGACTTCGTCCAGCGAATCGGTCTTCAGCGGCCGCAGATCGGCTTCCATCAAGTGGGCCATCGCCGAGTATCGACGCGGCAACGATGCCTCGCGTTCCAGCAATTTTTCAATCGTGGGCAGACATTTTTCTTTGTCCAGCAGCCGATGATATCCGACGCTTTGGTAGAACAAGAGGGACGCGGGATCGACCACTTCGTCGGGCGTCATGTCGCTGACTTGTTCCAGCGACTCGTCGTAGAGGTCATTTTGAGCCAACCAGCGGGCGAAGAGCAAACGCAGGTTGCTGCGCACGAGCGGTGCCGCGGTTTCATCTTTAAGGATCGCAAAATCCGGAACATCTGGGGAGGTGCGCTCGTTACGGCAGAATGTGACCAGCTCACGCGCCGCACTTTCAATCAGTGCGATTGTGGTGCCAAGTTGTTCGAGCAACTCACTGCTATCCGTCGGTCCGCCGGTTTCAGGCCAGAGGGCGTCGATCTTGAGTTGCGTGGTCTCGTCGACTTCTTTGGTCTTCAGCCACTCATCGAGTCGAGCCTTGACCTCGGCAGCAGTCGGCGGATTCCAGGTCGCTCGCTTGCCGAATTCGTCGGCGGCTGGCACGTGTGGCGCTGCCACGAGAAAGAGCATGAGTGAGACAAATGCTCCGGTCCCCAGCGACAGATTGATCTTTGCGAACATGATTCGTCCTCCGGCATCGTAGGACGGACGCCCACGTCCGTCCTCTGAATAACAGTACCGTCGGGGACGGACGAGGGCGTCCATCCTACGTTATGAATTATTGGTTCTTTCCAAGCACAATGTCTCGGGTGATTTGGTGGATACTTTGTTCGCGCTCGGCCAGTTTCGACAGTGCATCTCGCAACTCGGCGTCGGCGGCCTGCCCTTTGGGATCGTCGACGTTGTCGAGCAACCGGGCGTAACGCTGCGTGCGCGTGTTGACCCGCATTTGTAATGCACGAATCATCCTTATCTCCGCCAATTGATCGACCAGCGGCTGATCCTGTGGCGGGCTAGGCGGCGGAGGCGGCATTGGTTCGTTCTTCTGATCCTCCATTTCCTGCTGAGCTTTTTGCAGGGCTTCGATAATCTCCTCGAGCGTTTGGATAATGTCTTCTTCGAGCCCTTGAGTAATGCGTTCGACTTTCACGGCGGCCAGTCGTTCGGCCACTTGCTCCATGTCGTCACGCATCTGTTCGACAGTTTCGGGGAACGCGATCGACGAACCCTCTTCGAGCAGCAAGGTCAACGCACGGTCGGCTTCGACGGCGATCTTGCGCTGATCGAAACTGAGTTTGTTGGCTTGAATGTCGACTTCGCGGCCACGCTGTTCGACGGGAATCTTGTCCAGCCGCATCGTGCCTTCGTAGACCACCAATTCCATCTCCAACATCTTGCGAAAGCGGCCTTCGAGCATCGCCAACATGCGTTCGATTTCCTCTTCGCGCAACTGTCGGAGGATTTCTTCAAGTTCTGCGATCGCTTCCTTTAGCTTTTCTTCCGCCACTCGCTGAGCTTCGATGGATTCGTTGCGTTTGGCCTCTTGCAACTTTTGCTTGGCCTCGCGCATCTTTTGTTCGGCCTCTTGAATCCGTTTGCGAGCCGGCATGTCGTCCTGTTTCGCCTGCTCGCCGCCCTCTTGGCTGCCGCCCTCCGAATCACCTTGGCTGCCTTCTTGGGAATCTCCTTGGCTGTTGCCTTGACTGTCCCCTTTGCTGTTCCCGTCCGAGTCGCCTTTGCTATTGCCTTCGGAATCGCCTTTGCTGTTTCCCTCTGAGTCTCCCTTGCTGCTGCCTT
>JBGTKH010000137.1:0-8595 GCA_041744735.1 Pirellulaceae bacterium
TTGGCCGGTGAAAACGTGATCCTTATATTTAAGCAACGTGCCGGAAAATTTGAATTCTGTACGTCTGAGCCCAAATGGTATCACCACAAACCGCGTTCCACGGTCGGCTCGCGCGCGGGCTGTGTCCTAGAGTGGTATTGGACGACCGATGTCTGCGATGACACACGTCGCAGTTACAAACGCCGTCTCGCAGGTTCACTGCGCTCGTTCAACCACAATGACGAGGACTCGCAATGCAAAGTACCGACCTTTCTCTGTCGCACCAATCAGCACTGTTTGTGCGCGCGGAAACGCTCCAAGAATTCTGGCCACGCGTGCGGTCGAATCCGCGAGAGGTTTATGGCTCGCTCCCCGCGGAAGCACTGGCCGGACTCCGGCGACTCGCATCATCGGTCGGACTCGCCGATATCATGGACCTTCCGCCGCGCATTCCCGCGTCGCTGCGCCAAGCAATTATTGAGTGCGGCCGTTGGTTGCAGGACGGGCCCGGTGTGCTGGTAATGAATGCCGGCGAGGGTCTTTCGCCGCTCGAGCGGCAAGCCGCGATTTGGATTGTCGCGAACTGTCTCGGCGAGCCGCTGGTGCAAGACAGCCAAGGGAATCGCTTGATTCACGTGTACGACCGGGACCGCACCAAGCGGATCGCCGACGGTGCTCGCTATCATCAAACTCGTGAGGGCGGATCGCTGCACACAGACAACGTGAACATGCCGGATGCCTGGGAATTTCTGGTCTTCGGGTGTGTCGAGCCGGCGCTGATCGGCGGCGAGACCGTGCTGGCTCACGGCGAGTTGGTGCACCGACTGCTCGAACAAGTCGCGCCGGAAGCGCTGGCCATTCTGCGAGAACCGTTTTGGTGGGAGTATCGCGGGATTGCCGACGCGCTGTACCAAGCGCCGGTGATTACGTATGACCAGGCGGGCCGGCCGAATTACCGCTACCTGCGGCCGTATCTAGAATCCGCGCACCGCAAGGCCGGCACACCGCTAACCGAACGACAGTTTTGGGCGCTGGACGTGCTCGATTCGGCGATGGAACTAGGTGCTAACCAATTGCGGCTGACGCTGCGGGCCGGCGATATTCTGATCACGCACGACTCGCGCATTCTGCACGGCCGCACGAGCTTCGCCGATCACTTCGACTCGACGACCGTCGCCGAATGTCACCTGCACCCCCAGCGCCACATTCGCCGCTCGTACGAACGTGCCTGGGTTAAGCAATCTTTGGAGTGCGGCGACTCGTCGCCGCTTTAGGAATGTCGGATAGACGGGACGAGCCGTCCGAGCTGACGATGTCAAGAGCTGGTGCGAGAGCTGCGTTTGCGTTCCCGAAAAAATCCTACAGTCCAAAAGCGGCGACGAGTCGCCGCACTCCAAAGCTAGCGGCAACGGACTTGTTCTACGCCAGTCACGTATTTTGAGTTACGCGTCATCCGAAATGGAAAATGTTGCGTGATGTGATTGGCCAGTGGGGCGGCGGCGATGGCGTACTTTAGTTCCACGATCACGCTGGCCGGGTCGTGCCAATCAAAGCGTAAACGGCGGCATTCGTCGCTGGCATCGAAATAGGTCATGTCTGAGTCGATGGTAGCGCGAAACCGGCGATCGGCGGTCAGGTAATAGGTTCGGCTGTAGCGATTGGCAAGCACGGGCCGCAGCTTCAAAAGTTCGCCGCGCACGGACTCGGGCAAGTCAGCCGCGCGCAGCAGTTCGTGGATGGTGCTCGCCGAGAAATCTTCATTCATAACCAGAGGTGCCAACTTGTACGTCTGCTTGCGATTCACGTCACCGTGTTTGATTTTCAGTTCCAGCACCGGCTGTCCGACTTGTCCGAACAGGTCGCCGTACCAGCGAATGCGGTACTTGATGCGATCGTGCGAGCAACCGATTAGATTCTCGTGGTAGCTGGCCATCGACCAACTGTCCAGATAAAGGCTGTTGATCCAGCGGCGGTGATAGATCTCGGAGAAAATCGCCGGGTTGAGGCGCACGATCGACTCGACGTGCGGCCGGCTGAGTTGCGTGACGTGGAATTTACGTTCGTAGCGGTATTGGTCCGAGTCGGTTTGTGCGATCATAAACATGTGGCGGACGATGGCCGCACTCCAAGCTTCACTGCGCGGGCGATTCGGCGGAGCCATAGAGCAGTTGTTTCACGTCGGTGTTTTTGGGCACGAGCTGCCGATTTTCGACACTCATCGTCGAGCCGGTTTCGATCACGTAGGGTGTCTTGACTCGTTCCAGATTCAATTGCGTGACGTGCAAGCGGCCGCCGCCAAATTCCGGCTTCTTCTGGTACACGGCCAAGCCCATTTCTGTATCCGTGATCTGCACGTCGGTGAACACGCCTTCCGACAGGTCTTTTGCGGCGATGCCGATGCGGGATTTCTCGATCACAATTCGCTCGCCTGTGCCAGCCGATGCTTCACCGATGCTGACACCCTTATCGCCGGCTTCACGCACATAGATGTCGGCCAGCTTCACGCGGCTGCCGGACACATCGATGCAATCGCCGCTGACCTTCACGAACGAAGATCGCGTCACGCTGCCGGTTACGAAATCGCCGTCGAAGGCGTCCGACGTAGTGTTCTGAAACAGCGACTGGTCGATGGAGAATTCAGAGCGAATGATGTTCAGCGAATCCTCAGAGTTGTTATCCAGAAACTCGCAATGAATCAGCTCGACGGGAGACGCGTAGAACGTGACGGCGCCGGTCAGCGTCCAGCCATTGTCGTCGGGATTCGTTAGTCCGCGAAAGGTGACGTACTTCAATAGCGACTTCGTGCCCCCGTTCAAAACGGTCAAGCCTTGGCCGGTGCCGTCTTGCGATTCGATGACGACGGGCTGTTCTTCTGTCCCAGTGAATTGCAGGGGCGAATGAGAAATCACTTTAGCTCGGCCGACGAGATTGATTTCAACGCCGGGACCTGCAACGACCGTATAACCGGCGGGCAAAATCAGCTTGCGATCCACGCGATGCTGGCCTGCCGTAAAGGTGATCGTGCGCGCTTGTTCATCCATGTGGACAAACGGGAATTGCTCGGGATTGGGATCGCAGCGCAGCACGTCGGCTTGCAACAGTGATTCATCAAGCCGCGGATAGGGAAACACGTCTGCGATGCGGTCGGTGTTTGTGCCGAGGATTCGATAATGGACTTGCAGAGTCTTCAGCGATTCATTGGACCAGGTAATTGACGACGGCGCGGTAAACGTTACGGGCCG
Organism: Pirellulaceae bacterium; assembly: GCA_041744735.1. Classification (GTDB taxonomy): domain Bacteria; phylum Planctomycetota; class Planctomycetia; order Pirellulales; family Pirellulaceae; genus JBGTKH01. The sequence goes on from JBGTKH010000137.1 coordinate 3,222, forward strand.
ATATGCGACCGTCTTGGCCGTAACTTTCCCGGGCAGTACCAGCGGCGATGCGGGCAAGAGCACGACGTCGCCGGCCGATACGCTCAGCACCTCGATGGGCATACCTTGGATGGCGCCCAATTCCAATTCGCAACTCTGGCCTTCGCCGCGAAGAAAGTAAGCGTGCAGTCCTTTGTGAGGATTTAGATATCCGCGCAACGAGGCACTGTTGCGGTGCAGCGTGTCGGGTGAATAGTTCCAGTACGGCCATTCGCTGTGGATGATCCGCATCTGTTGATCGAGTTCCGGCCCGATGTCCGCCAACAGCGCGTCGACGTACGCCGGGTCCGACACTCTTTCCAGCGCCGCGACATATTTGCGGAAGAACACTTCGTCGTCGAACATGCGGCGATGGAACGAATCTTCGGGCGTGGCACAGTCGGTGCAGATCGGCTTCGTGGGAGATTCGTAGTTAACGTTTCCCTCAACGCCGATCGGCTCCAGCAGCGACGTGACCGGATTGTAGAGCAGCCGCATGTCGCTCCAGTCATACGCTGCGAATGTGCCGCCGGTCAATTCGGACACGGCGAAATACATGGCCAGCTTATCGGCATCGAACACTTTGTGCGTCGGCAGCCGGCCGGCACGAAACGCCTGCAGCAAATTGTGGGCGACGAGAAACTGTTGGTAAAGAGCGGCGTCCTCAGCGATTTTCTCTTCATCGTAGAGCTGAATGTTGCTCGATTCTTGCGCAGCGATGCCGGTGTCGGCAGTCGTTTGTGTAACGCCCGGCTCGTGACTGAACGGCTGATAGCGGAAGTCGCCGTTGAACCGCAGAATGACGCCTTCACGGCGCTGGTTGCTCTCGATCAGTTGCTTGGTGAAATTCTCTTCCAGTGCGAAGATTCCTTGATGGCGGCCGTTAACGGTGACGGCAATGAATTGGTACCGCTGAGCCGCAATGCCCTCGCGCTGCAGGGCCTTGTGATAAATCCACTCGTAGATGTAGCTGCGCGTGCGCGGGTGCTGAATGGAAAAACTCTTCATCCCAAACAGCGTGTTGTCGCCCGAAATGTTGATGCGGAACGACCACTTGTTGAAAGCCAGATGGTCGGTCCATTCGCCTTTCAATCGCACCTTGGCTTTCATTTGCTTGTCGCGGTAGCGGATCGTTGCCGGGACCGACTCTTTCAGATCCGACGTGATCTGGCCTCGCTGGAGCGCCAACTCGCGCCAGGCGGCAAGCTGCTCGTAGTACTTGTGCTTGACGTCGATCGTGATTTGCTCGGGATTCGCGCCGAGGCTGGTCCAGGTGTTGCGCACGGTGGCAGCGACGTCGGCGCGCATCATTTTCTTGACCAACTGCTGACGCTCGGCCGAAACTCCCACGAAACCGCCCGCAGCAAACACGGCGGCGGCGAGAGTCACGACAACCAGAATTGCGGCTGCGATTCTCAATCGTCGGCCAAGCCAACGGAATCGATGCGACGTTCGGGCGGGTGCCGCGGTGCTTTCTTTGAGCAACATCGTTCTATCTCAACGTTAACGTCGAATTTGTAGCTGGATTCGCACGAATTCAGCCCATTGCAGACGCGGCTGAATTCTTGCGAATTCAGCCACGTTGGTTGCCACCTACAGCACGCCGCGGTGGTCGCTGAATGTGATCTGCACCGATTCGCTGATCCGCCGCAATTCGGCCGTGCTCTTTTCCAGGCGGCTTAGGTCGTCCAGTTCGATCAGGAACGAAGCCTCAACGCCATCCTTGCGTTCATCAAATCTTCGGAGATCAACTCGGTCGCAGTTGCGTTTGAGAACCTCGATCACTTGTGCCAATTGAACGGGGTTCGGGCCGTGGCTGGCGACGTTCAAAAACAAATTCTGATGAAACTGTGATTTGTGCCGCAGGCCCTTAACGACGATCAATCCGGCAATGAGCCCGCAGGAAATCACGGTCAGTTGCGTTTGATCGGCTCCCAAGCCCAAGCCGATGGCAATTGTCAGGAACAAGTAGGCCAACTCTTCCGGCTCCTTGATCGCCGAACGGAATCGCACGATCGACAGTGCGCCGACTAAGCCTAACGACAGGGCCAGTGACGATTTGACGACCGTAATGATTAACGTGGTCGTGCACGCCAGCATGATGAAATTGGCGGCGAACATCCGGCGATTGGAAATCGACGTGCCGTAGCGGATATATACGCGGCCCAGCAGAAAGGCCAGCATCGCGGCAATCAACAGATTGACGGTAACGGTGGTAACGTCCACGACTTCGCTGGAATGCGTCAGCCGGTCGGCGATTTCTTGTAGCTTGTTCATGGCAGTCGATGGGTCTCGCAGATTTGATACGCAATACGTGTAAGACGGACACCGAAACGACGCGGCCTCGCAGCAATTCGTCGCGCAATGACCCCGCGCGTTGCGAAAATATAGGTCAGAGACACGGGGCTGGCCTACAAAGAGTGAGATTTCCGTAGCTGAACTCGTGAGAGTTCAGAAGTCAGCGGTCAGCGGTCAGAGGTCAGAAGTGAGAAAGTTGACGTCGGCGGTCAGAAGTCTCACGACTTCTGCTACGAGGTGGGGGGACGTGGGGGGACTTACTTTCCGCCGTCTTTTGGCGGCAAGGTCGTGTCTTCTTCGCGTAGCGAAATGGGCGCACCAGCGGCGGGGACATCGATGTGGGCCGTCCAGAGAATGCCGTTGACGATGGCTTGGCGGAAGGCGGGGATGGTGAAGTTTTCGTGGAAGTGGCCCAGCGTGGTGCCGAACGAACGGCCGCCGTTCGATTCAGGCCGCTCGAAGGCCCAAGCGACGACTTGGTCCTTGCCGTCAACGTGGACTTTCAGCAGCGGTTTGGTGCGCTCGTGAAATGCCAGGTCCAGGTAAAACTCGTCGTGCAGGTCGTAATCCTTCCAGCCGTTACAGACAGCATGCGCGGGGTCGATTTGCACCAGTTTGCTCGTCGTCGTATTCAAGCCGCAGGGTGGGCGTTTGAACCAGCCGCCCAACACGTTCAGATAGTCGGTCTTGTCGGCGTCGCTGGCTCCTGTTCCCCAGTGAATCGCCACATAGCCGACGCCCTGCGACATCAGGTCGAGAAACTGTTCGCGATTCTGCGGAGCTAGCACGATGTCGCCAGCCGGCCGGGAGTAGAACACGATCGATTTCACTCCCGCCAGCATTTTGGGATCTAGCGGCCAATCCAGACTGATCTGCGTTTCCACTCCCGGCGTTTGCTCGAGGCACTTTGCCAACAGCCCGCACTCGAACATGTACATGTGCGACGCGTACGGATGATCCGGCTTCGTGCCGACGAGTAGGATCTTGATCTTCGCGGGCTCGGCGGCGTTGAGGAAAGATGACGGGGCGGTGAGAGTCAAGGCGATGGTCAAGAGCAAGAGTCGTTTCATGGTGAGGTGCTCGTTTATTGCGCGGTTGATGATTGCTGCTCGCGGCCGCGATTCTAGCACAAGTGAACGAGGCGTTTCAATGAACGCCCTGCCGTACTCGTCGTTCCGAGCACGCCGCACTGGGTGCGATTGATCGCGTGAGCCTCAGAATTGTAATACTTTCAACAATCGGCACAGACTATCGGCTTCGATGCCGACAAACTTTAGTCGAAATTCACCTCAACCGATTCGGCTAAGTCGCGAACGACTCAGCCGTTGCGACTCGTAATGACAGCACCCGTGCGACTCGCCGGTCTCGGCTGGCATCGGCTGGCACGCAAATCGCTTTCCACAGCCGCGTCGGCAGCACCACAGGATGTGTGTGCGTAAACAGCTCGATTTGCTCTGTCTTACCTGGAAAGGATTCTGGGAGAAGCCAATGTCTAATTTGCTTGTCAGCGATGCGGTTGTCTTTTGGGGCTTGATTGCTGTGCAGTTTGTCGGATTGGCCAGTGCGATGATGGCACGTCTGAGCGAACGCTCGGCGGCACAGGCGTGGTGCCAGCGGCTGTTCTTTGTTTCCCTCGGCTGTGTCGGCTTGACCGCGATGCTGGCATTGGCATGTGATAGCGGCTACTTCCTGTCGTGCGGGACGACGTTGTCGTTGATGGCCGTCGGCACGGTGCTTGACATGCAAAGTGCCGCTCGCGCCACGGCATTCTGACCCTGCATAAACTGCGAAAACTTTGCCGCCATCAGACCCGATAGAATCTTCGCGAAGATCGGCAAAATCGAAAAAAACCTACCTGTCGGCACATTCCGAAACCGAAAACTATTATCGGGCAAACAGTCGGACACCAGGGTTGCGCGGGGGGGAAACTAGCGCAGCTTGGCGTGGACGTTCCTCGTCCTTCGCTGGCACTCCTTCCCAACACACCCGCCGCTGATTCGTGCCTCGCTCCACCGAGCGTCTGTCAGCCATTGACCAACCAGTTTTCCGCACAGCGCAGCGACCAAACCGTTTAAGCCTCAGGCGCGACTAGGCCTGTGGTCGGCGGCAATCGGTTGTTGCGGCCGCGCCGGACCACCGGCGCACAACGGTTTTTAATCAGGAGGGGACCCATGCGACGTTTTGTTGTTGGACTGGCGATGGGGATCATCGCCGCCGCCGCGCCGATGCTGGCGCTGGCCGACGACCACCAGATCGCTCGGCAGATCGCCCAGAAACTTGGGCACGAGAAACAAGCGGGCAACTTGCACGGCTTCAGCATTGACCTGCAGGTTGATCAAGGGACGGTCTTATTGAAAGGCACTGTGCCTTCCGACGAGCAGCAGCAGTTGGTGCTGGACATCGCTTCCAACGTTGCCGGCGTACGTCAAGTGATGAACGCCCTGAAGGTCACGCAGCCGGACGCCAAGTCGCAAGGTCTGATAAAGCCGGTTTCCACGGTTAAAGGAATACCGCCAGTACCGTCTGCGGTTGGGGGCGACCTGCGACAGCCCGTGTCAGTGCGGACCAGCGCCAACGACCAGCAAATCGCGCAGGAGCTTGCCCAAAAGCTCGGCGAGCACAAGCAAGCCGGTCAATTATGGGATTTCAGCATTGACCTGCAGGTTGATCACGGCGACGTGTCGCTGAAAGGCCATGTGCCCTCCGTAGAACAGCAGCACTTGGTGTTGGACACCGCTCGGCGAATCAACGGCGTCCGTCAGGTGGTGAACGAACTGCAAGTCCCGGCGCCCAAGGCGGCAACAGCCGTGACCCTGGCCGCCCAGACTGTCGAAGATCCAAAGCCGGTGGTGGCTCAGCAAGTAGCTTTGATAGCGGAAGTCGATGCACGACAAGCCGAACACAATTTGGGCCAAGAAAACCCCGTTGCTGAAAGCCGTACGCCGGCCACGATGACAGCGCTGGTTACACGGGCCGCGAACTGTGACGAGGTCCCGTGTGACGAACGCGCCGCGCCGCCACCGGCGCCGCCCGCCGAAGCCGGCCAAGCAACACCGCC
>JBGTKH010000138.1:0-18586 GCA_041744735.1 Pirellulaceae bacterium
GTCGGCGGCGGGCGAGTTGTCGGCGGGGCTGGTGGAGGTTAGGATCTTGTTCACGTCGGGACGGGGCGATCCTGGCGACACTCGCGTTTCCACACTTTCAGCAGGGATTCTCGCATGATTACAGTCGGCATGAACTATCACGTGATCGAAGGCAAGCAGCAGGATTTTGAAGAGAAGTTCGCGGCGGTGATCGGCGCCTTGCGAGCCGCCGAGGGGCACACCAGTTCGACGTTGTGGAAGGATGTCAGCGACAGTGCGTCGTATCTGATCACCAGCGAATGGTCCGACGAAGCCGCCTTTCAAACCTTCATCCGCAGCGACGCCTTCCGCGCCGTCACGACCTGGGGCAAGGAACAAATCCTCTCCGGCCGCCCGCAGCACAAGGTCTACAAGCACTAAGCCAAATCCGGACGCGAACAGATTCGTTACGGACTCCTGTAGCTTGACTCTCCGAGTCGAGCATCTTTAAACCGCTCGACTCAGAGAGTCAAGCTACAGACAGCAAGCGGTTCCCGGGGTCGCGTTCCTGTTCGTTGTCCCGCCCCACCGCGGATGACGACGTGCGGTAAGTGTTAGACAGCGTCATCATCGCAACACCGCGTCGAATAATTCGTACGCGGTTTGGCGCATCCCAGGCGGGAAATCGTGATCGCAGTCGGGGTGTTCGATGCGCAGTCGCGTGGGGTGGTCATAGAGTTTGTAAATGGGTCTGGCGGCGGCGGCGATGCGGTCGACGCTGTCGGCGCGGAAGTTGGAGTCCTTCAACGGCGCGACGATCAGCACGTGGCGCGGGGCCAGTGCGCCGATTAGTTCGTGGAAATCGAAGGGGATGTCCTGCAAGCGGCTGCGATAATCGGACAGGCGCGGCATGTAGCGGGTTTGCGTCCAGCCTTTCTCGGGCAGCCAGACTTTCTCGTCGCCGTTGTAATAGTCCAGGAACGAATCGAGTCCGCAGCTTGAAACGACAACTTGGATGCGATCGTCGAAGACGCTGGTGTACACCGCGTTGTGTCCGCCGAGCGAATGGCCGATCGCTCCGAATGCATTCGGCCGCACGAACGGCAACGACTCGAGCAAATCGAGCCCGCGCATGTTGTCCCACACGGCCTTGAGCGTGCCGCTCTCCCACCCCAGCGACTTGATGTCCGGTTGATACTTGGCCAGCAGCGGATAGCTGGGAGACAACGTCACGTAACCGCGCTCCGCCAACTCGCTGGCATATTGGCGATTCGGCCGTCCGCCCAGCCCGACCACGACGCCGTGCCCCACGACGTTGTCGGTGCCGTGCAGGCAGAGAATTGCGGGCACTCGCGCGCCGTCGCTTTCCAGCACCGCTGTGGGAATGCACAGATACGCCGGCACGCGCGAGTCCGGTTCCGATGCGTACGTAATCAGCCGACGAACGTAATTGCCGCAATCGACTTCTTCCTCGACTTTCATATCGAGCGGACAACGTTTCTCTGTGCCCGGCAGATTCCCCATCACGGCCTGCATCCCGCGGCAAATATCATCTCGCCGCCGGAGCCAATCGTCGATGGTCTTCACGGGCACGTGCTGGTGATTCTCACCGCGATACACGAGCAAATTGTCACGCGGCAGACGTGGAGTCGGTGCGGCCGTATCTGGACTTGCGGCGACTGAAGCGTTCTCGTTGCCGAAAGTCGATGGCGCCGTCACCTCGAACAATATCACGAATACGCACGGGATTACAAAGCGATTTAGTTGGCTCATCCCTCATTCACCTGCGCTGTCGCAAAGCAATGTATTCGGATACTCGGATCACCTCCGGATGATCAACGAATGTACGACGGCAGCCAGCCTTTCGTGCCTTGCGGTGGCACTCGGTCGGCTTCGTCTTCACCTGTCGCCAGCGTAAACGCAACAGCCAGCGGAAATCTTCCTTTGGGTGCACCGCGCGTGTACGTCCCGTCGCCCCAAAACATTCCTTTCGCGACCAGGTCCAGCCGCACGACGCGGCCGTTGTTTGTCTCGACAAACCCAAACAGATCGGCGTGATAGCCGCGATCGCCGGATTTGGTTTCAAGCTGCACAGTGCCGGTCAACTTGCCGCCGTCGAGTTTCAGATCGAGCTTGCGAATGTCGGCGGCGTCCCACAGCGGCGGCTCGCCGCGCGTGTTGTCGATCAGGTGGAACTGAGCGATGCGGCGCTTCAGACTGTCGAGCAACTCGCCACGCACCAGCGCCTCGTGTTCGTCCTTGCGAATCCACAGGTTGTCGCGAGCCAGAGCCGACTGAAAAATCTGCTGCCACTGATCATCCGCTTCTTCATAACCGCCTAGCACCTTCGCCGTCACACGCACGACCAATCCTCCCTGCGGCGGCGTGCGAGCGAAACGCGGGTCCGCCGCGCCCGGCTCAATTGGCGTCACCGAAACCTGCTGGATATCCTTCAGTGACTGCTCGAGCAACCGCCGAATCCGCTCCGGCCCGCGATTGTTGTTGAACGCCAGCAGTTTGCCTTCGGCCGTGGCGATGTACAGGCCCTGAGTCGTACCGTTCACATTCTTCCGCGGTCCCTGAGAGGCAATCCGGCGGTAGAAATCCCCCTCGGCGTCTTTCTGTTGGCGTTGGTAAAACTGGTCGATGGCCACCGGCACGAATTTGGTTTGCAGCAAGCTGACGATTGTCGGATCGGCGAAGGTCGACGCACGGTCGAGCACGCCGTTGTTTCACGTGCAGCCCAACGGATGGCCGTCCATCGCCCAGATGAAAATCGGCTTCCGCTCCCGTGCGGCCGCCGCCTGGGCCTCGACCAGCGACACCTTCCACGGGATCGTCCGCCACGCTTCATCCTCGGCCGGCTGAAGCTGCGCGTGCAGCGTCTCAAACTCGTCAACCGTCAATCCGCTCGGGATCAGCATCATCAGCGACCACAATGAAAGCGTCATGGGAATTTCCTTCTCTCAATTCCGGGCAGCAAGTAATCGACAAACGGCGCACGTATGATACCACGTTGCCAGTACGCATTGGAATCTTTTTCTTACGTGCGACCGTGACCGGGTGGCTGGGGCGGAGGCTCTGCGACGCCCCAGCGTGCGATTTGAAGCCGCAGCATCCGGCATGGTCAAGCTGCACTGACGCCGCCGCTGGGGCTTCGACGCTCAGCCCCAGCCACCCCCGCCGCTAATATTGCAGGAAACTCAAATGAAGTTCCGCATGGCGAAGGTTCAGTTGAATCCGGTCAGCGTGGGACAGCGGGCCGAACACGGGACTGTCGTATGGTGCGGGTTCGTTGCTTGCCAGTCGCGCGAGCGCGGCCCGCAGTCGCTCGGCCCCTTCGTCGGTTTCCAGCGGCCCGGTTGCGAACGTCCCGTGCTCAACGCGCGGAATGCGCACGCCGGCCGGCATGCCGTGCTTCAAATACTTCTTCAATTGCCATGTCAAAACCTTCTGAGCTAAGTCCAGCGTACATGGCTCGCGGCCGATTGAAAACCACCACAAACAAGGCGTGCGACGCTCAAGGGTTGCTGTCCGATTCCGTCGCTGGTAAAACGAACTTCCAGGGAAATGGTCAGTAGTGGGATGTCACCGCGCGGCGGGATGGATTACATAATTGAAGGTTGACACATCGATTCTCTCCGATTCGCATCTTCGTTCTCTTGAAAGGGAGGGACCCAATGCAAACGACCAAGCAGTTCTCCGTGCAGTTAGTCAACAAACCGGGCCGGTTGTCGGCCGTGCTCGCGGCTCTGAATAAGGATAAAGTCGGCACGCGAGCGTTCTGCGTGATGGATAGCGGCGCGCGGGCCACGTTGCGGTTTATACCCAGCGACCCACAGCGAGCCGCCAAAGCGCTGGAGGCAGCCAGCATCTCGTTTGACGTTGCCGATGTGCTGTTGGTCGAAGCGCTTAGTCAGTCGGGCGGTTTGCCGAAGATTTGCCAGCGGCTGGCCGAGGAGCATCTGAACATCGATTACTGCTACGGGTCATTGAACGCGCCGGTCGGGGCGCGCAAAGGCAATTTAGCCGTGATCAAGGTAAACGATTTGGCCAAAGCCCAGCGGGTGCTCGGCGAACCGGCCGGGGCGGCGAATGCCAAACCCAAGAAGCGCACGATCCGGCGGCCGGCGTTTACGCTTTGAAACAGCGAAGTCGCCCCCGTAGGACGGATTGCCAATCCGTCCCACTGCACTGTCGGCCGTGCATTGCTGGGTAGCCGAAGTCGCCAGACTTTGGCCGGATCTCGGGAAAACCAAACTCTGGCGAGTTCGGCTACGTCCATCAGTTTACGGTTGACGGAGCACCTACCTACTCGGTACGGGTGCTTCACTCGGTCGCAACGATGAAGATTGTTCGACCCTAGCGGAAACGGCGGCATCGGGGATTGGTGACTTTTTTGTTTTGCGAGACTTGATCTTGCATTGAACCCTCGTTTTCGCCAAACTACCGCCCCATTTTGCCGGCCGACCGCCGCACAGCCGTCGGGCCGGTCTTCTCTCCTAGATTCCGCTCGGGCAATTCGATGTTTGGAAGGAAGCTACGCCGCAGTGTTCTCGTCTGCTTGTTTGTAACCGGATTGACGTGCGCGTCGAGCGGCTGCATTGGACTTCGCCGGCCTGGACCCGCGAAGTTGCCCGTGGGCGCGATGCCGAACCCGCTGCTGCTGGCGGTGGCCGACCGCGAGTTCCTGCACAATCAAGTGGTCGACGAACTGGATAACTACTTCAAGATCGACCGCGAAGAACGCGTGAGGCAAATTGGCGGCGTGTTGACCGAAGGCCGCATCGAGACCTTTCCCACAATCGGTTCGACGTTGCTCGAACCGTGGCGCAAAGATTCGACGCCCGGCTTCGAGAAGCTGCACAGCACACTGCAATCCGTCCGCCGCCGCGCTGTCGTTCGCATCGTGCCGTCCGACGGCGGCTACTTGGTCGATCTAACCGTGTATAAGGAGTTGGAAGATCTGCCACAGCCCGAACACGCCACGGTCGGCGGTGCCACGATTCGTCACGATAGTTCACTGGTCCGCAATGAAGAGCAACAGGGTTTGCCCACCGGCACGCTTGGCTGGATTTCGTTGGGCCGCGACGTTACGCTGGAACAACAGATGCTGGCCAACATTCTCAATCGCGTCACCAACGTCGGCCCGCCGCAGCGACTGCCGCCGATTCAGACGGATTTGAATGTCGAAGTCAAGGAATTGAATTAGAGGGCTCTTCAAAAGCGTAGCCGAAGTTGTGAAACTTCGGAATTCTCACGAATTCCGCGACGGGGTGTTAGTATTTGAAATGCCCTCTCGTGACAAGTAGGACGGAATGCCATTCCGTCCGAGACGGATTGGCAATCCGTCCTACCAGGAGGCAATCGGTCCTACCAGGAGCACCGCGGTGAAAGGTCCTTACGAACGGCTGAAGTACGATCTGCGGCGCGTGTGGGAATGCCCGGTGTGTCATCATCGCGAGCGTGCCGGTGGCGAAGTGACGTCCATGATCTGCCGTTGTCAGGCGAGTGAAGATCCCGCCAAGCAGGTCTGTATGAAGCTGATCGAAAACGGCACGCAGCGAACAACCGCGGCCGTTACCGGCAACAACTCGACGCCGAACAACACCGCGTCATGACGAACCGTCCCCAGTCCTTGCATGACGTGTAAGTGGCGTTGAATTCGCAACTCGTTGCCGTGGCATCGTAGTAGAACGTCCCCACCAGCCGGCCCAGATACGAACTGCCTTGCAGCCTCACCACGTCGCCGTCTTCGACCACGTTCAGCACGACCGAGTAGCGGAACGGAAACACCTTCCAGAACCGTCCGCGGAAATCGACGCGGTAACTGGATTCGTCCAACTTGCAAAACGTCGCCTTCATCGGCCCGTGATGCCCGCTCTTGCAGCTTTCCCAAGTCCCGGCCCAGCAACCCGACAAATCGGCGGCGCGGCTCTCACCATAGATCCCGGTGCCAGAAAACATCAGTGCGAACAGAAACAAGAGCACCGTCCGCGACCATTAAGACAAGCAATTCCGCCCGAGACGTCGAACTGACGCACGCGGCTCAATTTCCAATTGTAATTCGAGCCAATTGCTTCGCAACCAAACTTGGGTTGAGTGGGGTTGAGCGCATTCCTTTGACGCTACGGACTAGGATTCGTCTTGGGGCCAGTGCCCGACCTTACGACCCTGTTGGCCTCGGCCTGCAGATGCAGGAGTTCGAAACGTTCGCTCCAGGTCATGGACGCGTCGGTCAGACTGATCTCCAAACGCTTGTCCTGTCTGCGTTGCTCGATCCACTGGTTTGCCGCGTCCAACCAGAATTGCGCTTCGTCGTGTTTCGATATTCTTGTTTGCCAGCATCGCTCTCAACCGCCAGCCGAGCCAATGACACCGGCCTTTCCAAATCGTCGTCCTCGCGCTCCGAGAGGCTGCAAATCCAGGCCAGCAGATTGGCGAGGTGCGGGTCATTTGTCTGGCCGAACTCATCTAGGCTAGTTGCAGAGTCCGCGCGGTACCGTGCGAAACAAGAGTCGATGAAGCACGAAATAGAACGACAAATCTCGGATAAACTGCCGTGAGTGTGGAATTCATCCGGGATTGATTTCATCGTGACGATTCGTGAACTTTGGGTAACTTGCAGGATTTGGTGATTTGCCGCCGTTCGTAGACTCGGTTTGCGATGGACGTTCTTTATCTTCTCCGACATAGCCGTCATCACGACGTCGAAATCTGTATGTCGTTACGCAGTGTGGCCAAGTACATGCCGTGGGTCGGAAAAGTTTGGGTGTTCGGCGACCGGCCGGCGTTTTTGTCGAACGATACGTCGTTGATCCAGCACGTGCCGCATGAGTACACGGCGCGGGTGGGCGGGTTTCGCACGCCGGTGACCAATGGGTTTCTGCTGCTGTTTCTGGCGTCGTTGATCCCGGAGTTGAGCTTCGAGTTCATTTGGTTCTGCGACGACTACATCCTACTCGACGAAGTGTCCGAACCGCTGATCCGCCGCGATCGCTACTTGGGAGACTTGAGCCAAGTGAAAAATCGCGGGCGGGCAGACGTACGACACGCTGCGGCGGCTGGGCTATCCGGGGCTGAATTTCGAATCCCACACGCCCCGCTACCTGACCAAGAAGCGAGTGTTCGACGCCTACTGCGACCTGAAAGACTTCGTCAGCCAGGACCGCTGGTTCGGAATGCTGGGTGCGACGGCCATCATGAACCACGCACTGAAAACTGAACGTGAGAAAATTCAGTTGACGTTGGTTCGTCAGGAGAATCTGGTCGCCGGATTTTACGACAAGCCTGCCGAGTACGAGCAGATCGTCGAGCGCAGCGCGGACAAGAAGTTTTTGAACTTCGACGACGTGGCATTCAGCGCTGGCATGGAACGCTTCCTGGCTGAAAGATTTTCCAGTCCGTCAATCTACGAGAAGCAAGGTTTCGGCGACGAGCGCGAGCCCGGTTTGGCGCAGCGTTCATAACCGCGCGGTGCGAACGACCAGTTGCTGAGATAGTGTCGCCGCGCATTTCTTGCGAGCGTCCCGAAGCAACTCGTCCACGACCAGACTTGCCTTTAGGTTTCTGGCGTTGGGAGGCGTTTCGGGGGACGATTGATTGACGCGGGCCTGGGAACTGTGCACAATGATGGCAGTTTTGTCCAGCCGCTTGATGTCCCTCCGCCCTGCCGCACAGTGAGTCCTGCCTGTGATGAAGCGATTTCCTGTTCCTGCTGCCGGCTTGTTGGTGTGTGGGCTGTTGGTTTCGCAGGTGCGTGCCCAGCCGTCATTGACGCATGCCGTGCCCGCAGCCGTGACGCCCGGCAAGACGGTTGAATTGACGTTGCATGGGGCGAAGTTGGATGAGCCGCTGAGCATTTGGACCAGCTTCCCTGCCAACGTGGAGTTGGTGGCGGCCGAAGGTGACAAGCCCAACCCGGCGAAGCGGACGTATCGAGTGACGCTGGATGCCAACGTGCCGGTTGGGTACGGCGGAATTGTGGTGGCCACGGCCGAAGGGGCGTCGGATGCGCTGGTCGTGTTGATCGACGATCTGCCGACTGTGGCGGACAGCGGCGCGAACACGACCCCCGCGGACGCTCAGCGGATTGAATTGCCCGTGGCGGTTGACGGCACGGCACAGGCCGCAGGTTCTCGCTTCTATACCTTCGCGGCCAAAGCGGGCCAGCGAATCGCGGTAGAGGTCATCGCGCGGCGGATGACTTCGCCGCTGGACCCGGTGGTCTGGCTGCGGGATGCCAATGGCCGCGAGCTGCTGTATGCCGACGACGACTTGAGCCTCGGTGCCGATTGCCGGTTGGCTTACACGTTCCAGGCCGATGGTGAATATCTGCTTGAGCTGCGCGACAATGCATTTCAGGGCGGCGGGCGATTTCGGCTGCGGGTCGGCGATTTTCCCCTCGTCACCACGCCGTATCCGCTCGGCGGTAGAGTCGGCGCGACGGCGACGATTGACTTCGCTAGTCTCGCGGAGGACATGATCGAGCCGCTGAGCATCAACGTGCCGGCGGCGGTGTCCGTTGGTCGGCTGGACGTTGGCGGACGAGTGCCCGGGGGTACGTCGTCCGCCATGGCGCTGTTGGCGGCGAGCAACTTGGCGGAAGTTTTAGAACAGGAACCAAACGACAAGCCGGAGCAAGCGACGGCCATCACGTTGCCCTGTGCAGTCAACGGCCGGTTTCAGGCGGAGAGGGATCGCGATTGGTTTCAGTTCGATGCGAAGAAGGGACAGCAGTTCACATTCGCGGTGACGGCCCGGCGGTTGGGGTCGCCGAGCTTTGTGTACATGCGGCTCACGAATGCCAGCGGCGGACAGTTGGCTGAGACGGTCGTCAGCGACACCGAAGATGAATCGTTCACTTATACAATCCCGGCCGACGGCAGCTATCGGCTGTCGGCGGAAGAGTTACTGCGGCGCGGCGGTGCGGAGTTTACCTACCGCGTTGAGATCGCGCCGAACGATTGTTTCTCATTGGCATTGAAAAGCGACAAGGACGGCCGCTATAAGTTCCTGGCGGGAAAGGATGGCGCGCTGGCGATCGACGTTGTCTGCCAGCGCAAAGGATATGACGGGCCGATTACGTTGGGCGTCGAATCGACTGCCGGCGAGTTTCAACTCTATGGCAATGTGATTGCTGAGAAGCAGGCCGCCGCGAAGCTCATCGCCCTCGTCCCACCCAACGTCACGCCTGCCGATTTGGCGACGCTGCGAATCGTCGGTAAGGCGACGATCGACGGCCGCGTAGTTACAGTGCCGGCTGCAACGACGGCACTGGTGCGAACTCGCTGGCCGCAACTGACATTCCCGCCCGCGTGGCTCGACGGGTTGGTGAGCGTGGCGATCGGCAACGACGTCGAACCGTTCTACACGGCCGCCGTGAATCAAGACGCGGTCTCGTTTCCACAGGCCGAAGGGAAAGCACAATTCACCATAGCCCTGGAGCGAAAGAACAAGGAATTCAAAGACCCGCTGATCGTGTTGGTGGACGGATTGCCCGCGGGTTGTTCTTATGACGTCAAACGCAACGGCAACGGCGACAAGGAAACGTACGACGTGACGCTGAGCGGACCGAAGGATCGGCCGGCCGGCGAGCACACGATCAGCGTCGTCAGCTACGCCGAATTCAAGGGCCGCGGTCAGCACGTGCTGAGTCGCGTGACACTGAAACCAAACTAGAGGATCTTTCAAAACATGAAACGCAATTGCGATTCGAATTGGTTGGCAACGAAAGCCCCCGGTTACGTTTTGATTGTGATGGCCACCCTCTTCATGGTGGGCAACGTTGCTTTGGGGGCTGAATCATTCGAACCGATTGTGGTCGGCCAACCGCAGCGGATTGACGTGTTTCCCGCCAGCGTGAAGTTGACGGGCCCGCGGCAGCAAATGCACTTCGTCGTGACTGGCCACTATGCCGACGGTAGCCTGCAAGACTTGACGCGCGCGGCACAGTTTACGACCAGTAATGCGAACGTGGTGATGGTCGAAAACAGCGTCGCAATGCCGAAGGGTAACGGCGACGCGGAGATTGTTGTCATGGCCGGCGGCCAAGAGGCAAAAGTGCCGGTGACCGTTACGGGCCAGTCGCAGACGGAACCGGTGTCGTTCGAGTACGGCACGCTGGTTGCGCTCTCCAAGCAAGGCTGCAATGCGGGAGCCTGCCACGGCTCGCCGAGCGGCAAAGGCGGCTTTCGCCTGTCGTTGCGAGCGTTCGATCCCGCGGTGGACAAAATAACGCTGATCCGCGAAGATTTTGGCCGCCGCACGAATCCGCTGAACCCGGACGCCAGCCTGTTGCTGTCCAAGCCGATGATGAAGGTGCCTCACGGCGGCGGCATGAAGTTGAAACGCGGCGACGCGGCCTACCAGGTGCTGCACGACTGGATCGCGGAAGGCTGCCGGCTCGATCCTGCTGGTGCGCCGCGTTGTGTGAAGCTGGAAGTCTATCCGCCGTCGGGCCGCGTGTTGAAGCGGCCGGCACATACGCAGCAGATTTGCGTGCTGGCACATTTTTCTGACGGTTCGATCCGCGATGTGACGCCACTGGCCGTCTACTCCAGCTCGGATGAAGAGGTGGCCACAGTCACCGCGGACGGCTTGGCGATCGGCCACGACCGCGGCGAAGCGGCGATCGTTGTGCGATACCTGGAGTTCATCGACACGACGTTCATCACGTTCGTCAAAGACATTGAAGGGTTTGCTTGGAACGATCCGCCGGCCAGCAACTACATCGACGAGTTGGTCAACGCCAAACTCAATCAACTTAAATTCCTGCCGGCCGAATTGTGCACCGACGAGGAATTTATTCGCCGCGTCTATCTGGACGTGATCGGGCTGCTGCCGACGGTCGCAGAGTCGCAAGCGTTTCTGGCCGATCCCGCGCCGGACAAGCGGGCGAAGCTGATCGACGCGCTGCTCGATCGGCCCGAGTACGCCAAGTTCTGGACGCTCAAGTGGGGCGACCTGTTGCGGCTAACCAGCACGCAGGTCGGCAGCGAAGGCGTTTACAAATATCATCGCTGGGTGCAGCGGGCGATCGCCGAGAACATGCCGTATGATCAATTCGCCCGCGAGTTGCTCACCGCGTCGGGCAGCACGCTGACCAACCCGCCCGCGAACTTTTACCGCACGGCGGCCGACGTGAACGATTGCGTCGAGAGCATTTCGCAAGTGTTTTTGGGTGCCCGGCTACAATGTGCCAAGTGCCACAATCATCCGTTCGAGCGCTGGACGCAGGACAACTACTATGGCATGGCCGCGTTCTTCAATCGCGTGCAGAAAAAAAAGTCCACGCGGCCCGACGACATGTTCGTGTATCTGGCACGCAGCGGCGAGGTGACTCAGCCGCGCACCGGCCAGCAAATGAAACCGTGGTTACCGCTGGCCGGTTCGGTGGAACCAATCGCCGACCAGGACCGCCGCGAGATGTTCGCCGATTGGCTGACCAAGCCGGACAATCCGTTCTTCGCCAAGATCGAAGCCAATCGGATCTGGAGCCACCTGTTGGGCCGCGGTATCGTCGATCCGCCGGACGATTTCCGCGAATCGAATCCGCCGTCGAACGCCGCGCTGTTGGACGCGCTGGCCAAGGATTTTGTCGATCAAGGCTTCGATCGCAAGCACATGATTCACACGATCCTGAACAGCCGCACGTACCAAGCCAGCTCACGGGCCAGCGACTTCAACAAGGACGACGCCAACGGAAAATACTTCTCGCACTATCAGCCGCGGCTGTTGGGCGCCGAGCAACTGCTGGATGCGATCTGCCACGTGACCGAGGTCGATGAGAAGTTCGGCTCGCTGCCCGCAGGGACGCGAGCCACGCAACTGCCGTCGCCCGATTTGGCGAAGAACGACTTCCTGAAAATCTTCGGCCAGCCCGAACGGCAGACGGTTTGCGCGTGCGAGCGATCGACGGAATCCAATCTGGGCCAGGCCCTGCAGCTATACAACGGGCCGCTGATCCACGAGAAGCTGCGCAATGCGAATAACCGCTTCCGCCGGCTGCTCACGGCCGGCAAGTCAAACGACCAGGTGGTTTGCGAACTGTACATGGCCGCCCTCAGCCGCCAACCCGGCGATGCCGAGCTCGAAGCCGCGCGGCGGCACATCGAATCCAAGGAGGACCGCCTGCAAGCCCTCGAAGACGTGTGCTGGGCCATTGTGAATATGAATGAGTTCCTGTTCCAACATTGAGCCGAATTCCGGCCAAAACCGCCGAATCGTTGGGAACTGGCCGGTGTTCAATTCCACAGTGGCCGCCAGTTTACCGGGCGTCGAAAAAGTTCATTTGCCGAATGTGCTCTGGTTTACGGCCAGCGTCCAGCAGATAATCGAAGAAGTGGCTTGCGCTGGCAGCGAGCCGTCTAAGTGAATTAGGGGATACAGATCATGTCGCGAAGATTCCGCCTCCTCGGCGTTTGTGTCGTTGCTGTGTTGATTGTCACGCTCTCGGTTCATTCAGCATTGCTGGGCCAAGATCGGGGACCGGGCGGCGGTGGACCTCCAGGAGGCGGTGGACCGGGCGGATCGATCGGCGGCGGTGGGCCGCCAGGCGGTGGCTCGTTTGGACCGGCGGATTTTCTGCGGCGGCTGGATGCAAACGGCAACGGCATGATTGATCCGGATGAGACGCAAGGCCGGGCCGGTTATTTCATCCAACGCATTGCTCAGGAGAATCCTCAGTTCGACTTCTCCCGGCCGGTATCGATCGACACGCTCGCTCGGCAACTGGACCAAATGCGTGAGCAACGTTCGAGCTCTGGTGGACCACCGCCGACTTCTCAATCTTCCTCGAACAGCAGTAGTTCTAGCAGCAGCAGTTCGTCGGCGTCCAAACCCAAGACCGAGCCGCTGGTGCCCGGTTTCGGCGTGGAGATGGCCCTGACCATTCCCGGTGGATTCGGCGATGCCACCGTGTTTGGTTCCGCGGGCACTCCGACTGCGACGATCTCCGACTCCGATCGGCGCGAGGCAGACGATCGGCTCAGCCGCTACGACCAAAACCGGGATGGCTTCTTGGACAAGAATGAAATCGCTCAAGGGCGCTGGAGCGACGATCCGTTTCAATATGACAAGAACCGTGACGGCAAGCTGAGCCGCGACGAATTGGCCATGCGCTACGCCGTCCGCCGCACGGAAGAGGAGACGCGGCGCGCGGCCTACGCGGCGGCGAACTCCAACAGTTCCAGCGGTTCATCGGGTTCCGTGAATGCGAGTACTTACGGCGGCAGTGGATCTTCCGGCGGCGATCAGCGCCGCGAGGGAGACGGCGGGCGCCCGTCGTGGTTTTCGGGACGAAGTTCAAGCTCCGGCAGTTCTAGCACAACTTCTAAAGGCAGCGAAACCGCGGCCAACGACACCAAATCCTACCGCTTCCTGTCGGCGACCGAGCGACTCCCGAAGGGCTTGCCCGATTGGTTCGCCCGCTGCGACGCGGACGCCGACGGCCAAGTGGTGATGACCGAGTATGCGGCATCATGGTCGGATGCCACGGTGGCCGAGTTCCTCAAATTCGATGGCAACGGCGACGGCGTGATCACGCCTCAAGAATGCATCGTGGCCAAAGACAACGGCGTCGTGCGCGGTGACACTTCGCAGATCGGCGGGAGCAGCAGCAGCTCGTCACGCTTCGGTTCATCCGGTGGCTCATCGTATTCACGGACATCAACTTCAACTCCGTCGGCACCTCCTGCCGCAGCGCCATCCGCGGATGTCGTCGCGATTGCAGACACAACCGCCGAAGCCGCGCCCGCCGCGGTTGCTTCGTCACTCAACCAGCCTCCGATCAATCCCGCCTACCTGAGCTATGCTCAAGGGTTGATCAAGAAATATGACAAGAGCAACGACGGTGTGTTAACCAAGGACGAATGGATCGCAATGTCCAGCAGCCCCGAGGCCGCCGACGCCGACGGCAATGGCCAAATCACGGCCGAAGAACTTGCTCGCTTCTCGGCCAGACGTTAAGGTAGAGCCGTTGTAGTTCGTGTTGCTGATCGATTTGTCGCCGAATTCGCGCGTGAGCCGCAGGGCTCACGAACTTAGTCGTGGCTGAGACGGTCTCAGCCGCACCATCGCGACAACGGGGCGGCGGTGGCTAAACCCTCCAGCCTCCGCTTTACCCACAAAGAATTCAGCCGAGTAGTTTACTGACGGCTGAATTCTTGCGAATTCAGCTACAACGACGAGAGATGGGGCGATCCTATCTTGACCAAGCTTGTGGAGTTCCTCTATTCTGTTGAGTTTGAATTCGAGCGTAAGCAAACTTCGAGCGTAAGCAAACCTTGTGGATCGTATCTTTCAACCGGAAAACATGACGGAGCCGCGCGGCGGCTCCCGCATTTCCCGTTAATTAGGAGGGTGGTGCAGGTGGCATCTGTTGCTGAACGTGTAATTGACATCGTCGCCGAACAACTGGGCGTCGACAAAGAAAAAGTGACTCGCGAAACCTCGTTCGTCAACGACCTGGGCGCTGACTCGCTGGATACCGTCGAGCTCGTCATGGAGTTGGAAGAGGAATTCGACATCAACATCCCGGATGACGCAGCCGAGAAGATTCAAACGGTCGGTCAGGCTATCGAGTTCATCGAGAAGGCTCAAGAGTCGTAACGTTTCCTGTTCTTAAGCGGACTCGAGCATGACACGGCGAGTCGTCGTCACCGGTCTGGGCGTGGTTACGTCGCTGAGCTGCCAAGTCGAGGATTTGTGGAAACGAATCCTGGCGGGCGAGAGCGGCATTCATGTGCTGCGCCTGATTGATCCCGTGGAATTCAAAGTCAAGTTCGGCGGCGACATCTACGATTGGGACCCGCAAAAGTATATTTCGGCCAAGGACATCAAGCGCGTCGATCGCTTCACCCAATTCGCATTAGTTGCCGGGGCCGACGCCGTGCGCGACGCCGGTTTTGACTTCTCCAAGGAAACGCCGGACCGTTGCGGCGTGATTCTCGGTTCCGGCATCGGTGGGCTGGGCGAAATCGAATTGCAGATGGAGAGGTTGATGACCAAAGGCCCGGATCGCGTATCAGCGATGACCGTGCCCAAGATGATGCTGAACGCCGCCGGCAGCAACCTGTCCATCGAATACAATCTGCGCGGGCCGAATTACACCGTGGCCACGGCGTGTGCCAGCGCGACCAACGCCATCGGTGACGCGTTCAAGACGATCCAGAACAACACGGCCGACGTGATGATCACCGGTGGCACCGAAGCCGCCATGACGCGCATGGGTCTGAGCGCCTTTCAGAACATCAAAGCCCTGTCGATGCGCAACGACGATCCGGCCGGTGCCAGCCGCCCGTTCGACGCCGACCGCGACGGCTTCGTGTTCAGCGAGGGTGCCGGACTGGTGATCTTTGAGGAGTTGGAGCACGCCAAAGCTCGCGGCGCGCGGATCTACTGCGAAGTGCTTGGCTACGGTGCCAGCTCCGACGCCGGTCATATTACTCAGCCCGACGAACAAGGCGCCGGCGCGGCCAAATCCATGGCCAATGCACTGCGCGATGGGCGGCTGAATCCCAGCGACGTCGACTATATCAACGCCCACGGCACCAGCACGCCGCTGGGCGACAAGGCCGAAACGCTGGCCGTCAAGAGTGTTTTCGGCGATCACGCTCGCAAGCTGAGCATTTCCAGCACCAAGAGCCAGTTGGGCCACTCGCTCGGTGCCAGCGGCGGGATCGAGATGGTGCTCACCGTCAAGTCCGTTGTCGATAGTATTGCACCAGCGACGATCAATCTGCAAACGCCCGATCCCGACTGCGACTTGGACTACACGCCCAACACACCTCGTGAGCGTGACATCAAAATCGCAATGAGCAACAGTTTCGGTTTCGGCGGCCACAACGCCTCAATTGTTGTGGGCCGGTTGCGAAACGGCGTCGCCTAAGTTGCAAAAACGCTTGTTCAATTGGCCTACTGCTTCGTCAAAGTTAAAAAGTGGGGTAAGCATCCTGCTTGCCAAACCGATTTCATCCCAGAAACGCAAGCTGGAAGCTTACGCGACGAAAACGGCCAACCCTAAAACTACGGTTTGACAAAGCACTACCATATCTTTGTTGTATCCGTGGGACCGCCATGCCATCCGTGGGCCATTTCCTGCCAGCTCAGACCGTCGCCAAGAAAGTTGCCCAGAGCAGCGTTTCGTCGGATCAGAAACATGAGAAAACATCTCTCGATATCCTCATCTTCGTTGCTGATTGCTGCTGCGTTGATAGTGGCCCATCGCACAAGCTTCGCCGATTGGCCAATGTGGCGTTACAACGCGGCACGCGGAGCCGCGTCCCCGGAACAACTCTCGGACCAGTTGCACCTGCAATGGGTCCTGCAACTGCCGACGCCCAAACCGGCGTGGCCGGCCGAGCAAGGCAAGATGCAATTCGACGGCTCGTACGAACCGGTCGTCATGGGCCAGCGGATGTTTGTGCCGTCGATGGTTCGCGATTGTGTCGCCGCCTATGACACTCGCACAGGCCAAGAGCTGTGGCGATTCTACGCGGAAGGCCCCGTACGCTTCGCGCCTGTGGCTCACAACGACAAGGTCTATTTCGTTTCGGACGACGGACATCTGTATTGTGTTGCCGCGGAGGACGGCGCACTGCAGTGGAAGTTTCTCGGCGGTCCTTCCGCGAAAAAGGTGCTCGGCAACGAGCGTCTGATTTCGATGTGGCCCGCGCGGGGCGCTCCCGTGCTGTACGACGGCACGATCTGTTTCGTCGCCGGCATCTGGCCGTTCATGGGAACTTTTGTGCATGCCATCGCTGCGGAAACCGGCGAAGTCGTCTGGACCAACAGCGGCAGCGGCTCGGACTATTTGGTACAGCCGCACAGCAGCCCGGCGTTCGCCGGCGTGTCGGCTCAGGGATATCTGACGTGTGACGAAAACCTGCTGCTGGTGGCCGGCGGCCGAACTGTGCCCGCCGGATACGATCGCAAGACCGGAAAGTTTCTCTTCTATCAACCCGGCAGCCGCAGCTTCGGCAAGGAATCGGGCGGTTACGATGTCATCATGGGCAAAACGTGGTTCGCCAATCGCGGTGGACTCTTTCGCAGCGACAACGGCGACGCGCTAACGCGCGCTGCGATCGTGACGGCTTCCGACGATTCCGTGTTGCAAGTCGAAGGGCAAACGATAGGCGCCTTTCGCTCGCAGCCGACGATTACCGAAGTGATTGGCAAGGACCGGCTCGGGCTGGCTACGAAAAACATCGAGTGCAAATTCGAGAAGATCTGGCAGAGCAGTCTGCCGAGCAGCGTCAAGCAACTGCACATCCGCGCCGGTTCGCACGCCTACGGATCGGACTCGTTGGACACCATCTACGCCGTCGAATTGCCGCAGCGCGACGGCCAGCAACCGCGCGTCACATGGACCGGCAAGATTCGCGGCCGCGTTTGGAACATGCTCGCGGCCGACGAGCGGCTATTCGTGGTCAATCGCGAAGGCGAAATCTTTTGTTTCGGCGGCGAGGCGAAAGGCGTATCATTGTCGACAACAGTGAGTCCTCCAAAGTCGTCATCGCAGCCGGAAACTGGTGCAGAATCCGATGCGGCCAAAGCGGCCGACGAAATCCTCAAACTTTCGACTGGCAGAGATGGCTATTGCATATTGCTCGGTCTGGGTGACGGCACACTAGCCGATGAATTGGCGCAGCGATCCAAATTGCACGTCGTCGCTATCGATCCCGACGCAAATCGTTGTGCCGCGGCACGACGGCGACTGGACAGCGCCGGCCTGTTGGGCGAACGCGTTGCGGTGCTCAACGCCGATTTGACATCCGCCGGTCTGCCGCCGTACATGGCCCATCTAATCGTGTGTCGCGATCCAGTTGCGTTTGGCATCGACAGCAACGCAGCGAAATTTGCGGACGGTGTGTTTCACGCGCTGCGGCCGTATGGCGGCATCTCCGCTTTACATACGTCCGATGCACAACACGCATCGTTGGCCGTCTGGCTGGAGCAACGGCCCGCCGACGGCGCGAAGCTTCGGCGGCAGACTCCCTATACACTGCTCAGCCGCGAAGGTCCGCTGCCCGGCTCGGCCCCGTGGACGCATCAAAGTGCGGACGTCGGCAACACGCTGATCTCCAACGACAACCTCGTCAAAGCGCCGTTGGGCCTGTTGTGGTTCGGCGGCCCTTCGAATCAAGACGTGTTGCCGCGGCACGGACATGGCCCGACCCCGCAAGTTGTCGGCGGGCGGCTGTTCATCGAAGGCCCCAATATGCTGCGGGCCGTCGACGTCTACACCGGCCGGCTGCTGTGGCAGCGCGAGTTGAAAGACGTCGGGCTCTACTATAACAACACGGGCCATCATCCCGGCGCGGGCGGCATCGGCGGGAATTACGTGTCGGTCGAGGACGGCATCTACGTGGCTTACGGGCGACAGGGTCTGCGGCTCGATCCGGCCACCGGCAAGACGCTGGCCACGTTCAAACTTCCGCCGGATGAGAGCGGCGACGAGCCCGTGTGGGGCTACATCGGCGTGTACGAGGATCTGCTGATCGCCGGCAGTTCGCCGATGATTCCGTTCTCTGCCAGCCGCGCCGGCGATCCGAAGGACGCGGTCTTCACACGCTACGGCGAAGGGAGCCGCCGCATCGTCGTGCTCGACCGCTACACGGGCAAAGTG
>JBGTKH010000139.1:0-15213 GCA_041744735.1 Pirellulaceae bacterium
TCGAGTCTTCGAGCCCCCGGACGCCTGTTTCGCTGGGGGCTCGAAGACTCGACCCCAGCCACCCAACCCGAACACCAAGCTGTGACAAAGCACTAGTTTCGCGCGGCATCGACGCCGATGCGAATGCGCGAGAAAACTTCGTCGGTCGTGCCCATGCCGTCGACGGTGTGCAGCAGGCCGCGCTGGCGGTAGTAGTCCAACAATGGCTCGGTTTCTTCCCGATATACCTGCAGCCGTCGCGGGATGGCTTGGGGAGTATCGTCGGGCCGCGGCGTGTCCGTTTTTTCGGCGCGGCCGAGCAGCCGCTGGACCAACTCCTGCTCGTCGACCCGCAACTCCAGCACAATGTCGATCTGATTATCGTGGCGCGACAGATGCTCGTCGAGCGCTTCGGCCTGTGCCAGCGTGCGCGGGAAGCCATCGAGCAGACAGCCACGTTCACAATCGGGATGTTCCAATCGCTCGCCGACGATCTCGACGACCAGTTCATCGGGCACTAGGCGGCCTTGATCCATGTACGGTGCGGCTTGGCGGCCCAGCGTCGTGCCGTCTTGTTTGGCCTGACGCAGCATGTCGCCAGTCGACAGATGCGGGATCTGAAGATAGTCGATCAACCGCTGAGCCTGCGTACCTTTGCCGGCGCCGGGAGGTCCGATAAAAACGATCAACATGGCAGGCTCGCACAATATGAACTCGCCGAATTCGCCAATTTGTCGCCGAATTCGCCAGAATTTGGCTATTGAGCTCAAAACAAGACCGGCCAAATTCTGGCGAATTCGGCTACCGCCTAGCCTTCCAAGAGCCCCTTGTAATTCCGCATCACCAAGTGGCTGTCGATTTTCTGTACTAGATCAAAAGCCACGCTGACGGCGATCAGCAAGCCTGTGCCGCCGTAGAAACTGGCCACTTGAAAACTGACGTGCATCGACCCAGAAATGATCGTGGGCACAATCGCCACCAGCGCTAGGAAGCCGGCCCCGACGTAGGTGATCCGCACCATCACCTTTTCCAGATAGTCGGCGGTCCGCTTGCCCGGCCGGTAACCGGGAATGAACGTGCCGTGATCTTTTAGGTTGTCCGACATCTCCTTCGGATTGAACGTAATGGCGGTCCAGAAATAGCAGAAGAAGTAAATCAGCGCGACGTATAAAGCGTTGTAGGTAAACGACGTGCCGCGATGAAAGATGTCCGCGAGCATCGCCATGGATCGCGACCACGTGCCGCCCCAGGGGAAGCTGGCCCCGACATTAAACACCATGGGCGGCAACATCAACAAACTGCTGGCGAAAATGATTGGCATCACGCCGGCTTGATTGATTCGCAGCGGCAGGTATTGCCGCGTGCCGCCGTACACGCGGCGGCCGCGGACGTGCTTGGCACTTTGCGTGGGGATGCGGCGCTGGCCAAGCGTGATGAACACTACGCCCACGACGACGGCCACAAACAGGAAGCAGAGCACAATCAACTGCTCGATGCCTAGCGTTTGGAGACCGACCAATTGCCAGTCGGCGTTTTGCAACAGTTCGATCAAAGCGGCCGGCATGCGGGCCAAAATCCCCGCCATGATCAGCAAGCTGATGCCATTGCCGATACCGAACTCATCAATCTGCTCGCCGAGCCACATCAGGAACACGGTGCCGCAGGTCATGGTCAACACCGCCGTGAGCTGCCAACCAATGGGCAGAGTACTGCCGCTGAGAAAAGCCTTATCAATCAGACTTTCTGCACCGGTTCCGCCTCCCATCAAGACGCGCAGGTAGATCCAACTTTGAATGAAGCACAAGAAGACGGTCAAGTAGCGCGTGTATTCGTTGATTTTCTTGCGTCCCGTTTCACCCTCCTTCCGCAAGTTTTCCAGCGGTTTGTAGACGGTGCCAAGCAACTGGAAAATAATCGAGGCGGAAATGTACGGCATGATGCCCAGGCCGAAGATGGTGGCTTGGCTGAGGTCGCTGGCGCTGAACACGGAAACTTGTGTCAAGAGTTGGCCGAACGTGCCTTGCTGGCTAGACGTAGCCTGCGCCATCACTTTTTGGTTCACAATCGGCAACGGAATTTGCCAGCCGACGCGGTAGATGGCCAGAAAGAGCAGCGTGAGCAGGATCTTCTGACGCAGCTCGGGAATCGTAAAGACGACGCGCAGCTTTTCCCACATGGTCCGATCCGTCCTGTTAGTACAAGGTTCGCCTTGGGTACTAGTGTTTCGCCTTCTTCGACTTCATCTTATTTTTTACCACGGGAGCCTTACCAGGTAGTTCGATCACTTCGCCGCCAGCTTGTTGAATTTTTTCTCTGGCCGATTGACTGAAGCGGTGGGCGGAAACCTTGAGCTTCTTGGTCAGTTCGCCGTCGCCCAGGACCTTAAGCACATCGTAGCGGACTTTGACGAGCCCCTTGTCGCGCAGCGTTTGCGGATTGACCTCATCGCCCGCCTCGAACACAACTTCCAAATCGTCGACGTTGACGTTGACCACGGAGAGCGCGAAATCGTTGGTAAACCCTCGCTTGGGAATTCGGCGGACCAGCGGCATCGCACCACCTTGGAAGATGGGCAGCGCGTTCCAGCCGGCGCGAGCCGTTTGGCCCTTACCGCCGCGGCCGGAGGTCTTGCCGTGGCCGGAGCCCGGACCGCGCCCGATGCGGCGGCGTTTCTTGTGCTTTTGAATGCCGCGATGGATGTCGTGCACGTTCATGTCAGCGAAACTCCTCGCAACCGTTCGATGTCCTGCCGGGTGCGCAACTGTTGTAGGGCGTCGATGGTTGCCTTGACCAACGTAACGGGGTTCGTGGTGCCGTAGCTCTTGGTCAAAATGTCTGTGATGCCGGCCGCTTCGCATACGGAACGCACCGCAGCGCCCGCGATCACGCCCGTACCGGCGCCGGCCGGAATCAAAACTACTTTGCCGGCGCCGAAATGTCCCTTTACCAAATGCGGGATCGTGCCATGTTCGATCGGCACGGCGAGCATCCGGCGGGCCGCTTGCTTTTGTGCTTTCTCGACGCTGGGAGGCACCTCGTTGGCCTTGCCGTAGCCCCAACCGACGCGGCCCTTGCCGTCGCCGACGACCACCATCGCCGCAAAGCTGAACCGCCGGCCGCCTTTGACCACCGCGGCACAGCGCTTGATCTTGACCACTTTGTCGATATATTCGCCGCGAGATTCGTCGTTCGCCACAGTTTGACTGCTCCCAGTTTATCGGGGTATTAGAACCGTTCTTGGTATATATTAAAAGCTCAATCCGGCTTCGCGAGCCGCATCCGCCAATGCCGCCACACGGCCGTGATAGCGGTAGTGGCCGCGATCGAACCGGACCGCCTTGACGCCCGCCGCCAAAGACCGCTCGGCGATAGCCTTGCCAATGACTTGAGCCGCCGTCTTGTTGCCGCCGTATTTGATCTGCTCGCTGAGGTCCTTGTCGCGCGTGCTGGCCGATGCCAGCGTCTTGCCGGTTGTATCGTCGACCAACTGACAATAGACGTGCTTGTGGCTGCGAAACACGCTCAAACGAGGACGGTCGGCAGTTCCGCGCAGCTTGTTCCGCACGCGAAACGTCCGGCGAATCTTCCGAATGGATATGACCTTTTCTGCTTTCATTACGTCGCTGCCTTACCCGGTTTGATCTTCACGTGTTCGCCCTGATAGCGAATGCCTTTGCCTTTGTATGGTTCGGGCTTACGAACGGCACGTACTTCGGCGGCAAACTGGCCGACCCTTTGTTTGTCACAGCCTCGTACGACCACGTGAGTTTGATCGGGGCAAGTGACTTTCAGATCGGCGGGAATCTTCTTTTGGATTTCGTTGGCAAAGCCAACGCGAAGCTGCAATGTATTGCCTTGAATCGCGCCGATATAGCCCACCCCGACGATTTCCAACCGCTTCTCGTAGCCTTCCTTGACGCCTTGGATCATGTTCTCGATGATCGAGCGAGTCAGCCCTTGGTAGGCGCGTGCCTGGCGTTCATCCGATTGCCGTTCTACGACGACGTGCTTTTTCGCGTCGTCATAAGCCACCGACACTTCCGGGCGATGCTCCCAATTGAGCTTCCCCTGAGGGCCTTCAATGCTGACCGTGCGATCGCTGACGGACACTTTCACGCCGTCCAAAACGGGCACCGGTTTCTTTCCCACACGACTCATGGCAAATCTCTCTCACGCTGTCGCTGAGCGCCACGTGCACATCCGCACGCGGTCGTCCCTTTAGTAAATCTCACACAGCACTTCGCCGCCCAGGTTTCGCTGCCGCGCTTCGCGGTCGCTAACCACGCCGCGGCTGGTGCTAATAATTGTAATGCCCATGCCGCCCAGCACCGGCCGCAGATCGCGGGCTTTGCTATAAATGCGGCGGCCCGGTTTGCTGACGCGCTTAATGTGACGAATCACGCGTTCGCCGTTGGGGCCGTATTTCAAATCGATCCGCAGTTGGGCCGCCGGAGCGTCCTCAACTTCAGACCAGTCCCAGATATAGCCCTCCCGCTTCAGCACGTCGGCCACGCCCCGTTTCACTTTGGACAGGGGCATGTCAACGGTGGAGCGCTCGACGCGCACCGCGTTGCGGATACGGGTCAACATATCAGCGATGGGGTCCGTCATCATAGTCTTGGGGGTCCCTTTACCAACTCGCCTTTCGAACGCCGGGGATCAGACCTTGGTCTGCCAGTTTGCGGAAGCAAATGCGGCAGATGCCAAACTTGCGATAGACGGCACGAGGCCGCCCACACAATCTGCATCGCCGCTTGAGCTGGGTGGGAAACTTCGGCACCAGCTTTGCCTTCGCCATTTTCGATTTGCTTGCCACGGGATGTACCTAATTTGTCAGTGGTCAGTTGCCAGTCGTCAGTTTTTTAAGGTCGTAGCCGAAGTTGTAAAACTTCGGAATTCTCAGGTCCTCGGAATTCTCACGAAATTCCGCTACGTCAATTGTCCGTTATCTTGCTTATGCTGCGCCGGCCGCGGCCCCGCCTTCGGCTTGGAACGGCATGCCGAGCAGCCGCAACAGTTCGCGAGCCTCGTCGTCGCTCTCGGTGGTCGTGACCATCGTGATGTTCATGCCTTGCACGCGTGTGAACTTGTCCGGGTTCAATTCGGGGAACACCAACTGTTCTTGCAAGCCCAAGCTGTAATTGCCGTGGCCGTCGAACGCCGTGCGGCTGATCCCGCGAAAGTCACGCACACGAGGCAAGGCCAGTGAAATCAGCCGGTCCAGGAATTCGTACATCCGCTGCCGCCGCAATGTGACTTTGCAGCCGATGGGCATTTCCTCGCGTAAGCGAAATCCGGCGATGGCCTTGCGCGACTTTGTCACAATCGGCTTTTGCCCGGTGATCTGGGTCATCGCATCGACCGCTTCGTCGATGTGCTTCTTCTCTTGAACGGCGCTGCCGACGCCCATGTTGAGGACGATCTTTTCCAGGCGCGGCAACGACAGCCGGTTCTGGCGGCTGAACTTGTCCGCCAGTGCCGGCAGGATCTCTTTTTCGTATTTCTCTTGCAGTCGCGGAGTCATGGTCAAGTGCCTATTTCTTTGCGTAAGCCGCTCGCGGAGGAGCCACTTGCCCCTGCGCCGCGCCGCACTTTTTGCAGTAACGTTCCTTGCTGCCATCAGCCAGATAACGGGCGCCCGTGCGCGACGCCTTGCTGCACTTATGGCAGACGTACATCACGTTCGACATCTGCACCGGCATTTCCATGGACAACCGACCGCCCTGCGGGTTGCGTTGGCTGCGGCGGACGTGCTTGTAGACGCGGTTCACGCCTTCCACGATCAGCTTGCCGGCCTCGTGGTCGACGCTGAGCACCTTGCCGCGCACGCCGAGGTCGTCGCCGGTGATTACTTCCACTGTGTCGTTGGCTTTAATATGCATTACACCACCTCGCTGGCGAGGCTGACAATTTTCATGAAATTACGGTCACGCAACTCGCGGGCGACCGCACCGAAAATGCGAGTACCGCGCGGGTTGTTGTCGTTGTCGATGATGACCACGGCATTGTTGTCGAAACGGACGTAGCTGCCGTCGGCCCGGCGCGTGGGCTGCTTAGTGCGCACGATCACGGCCCGCACGATCGCCTTCTTCTTAATGTCGCTGCCCGGAATCACACTCTTCACGCTGCAGACGATCGTGTCGCCCAGCCGCGCGAACCGGTGCCGCGAGCCGCCCAGCACCTTGATGCACATGACTTCTTTCGCGCCGGTGTTATCGGCGACCGCCAGCCTGGTTTCTTGCTGAATCATTGCAGCTCTACCCTTCCGATTCCTTCATCGCCTTCAAAGCCGACTCGTCCACGGCGCGGCTCTTTTCCACCACGCGAACCAACTCCCAGCGCTTTGACTTCGAGCGTGGGCGGGATTCGATGATCTCCACTTTGTCGCCCGTCGCCGACTCGCCGTTCTCGTCATGCACGTAGCACACGGTACGACGGCGGATGTATTTGCCGTACTTGGGGTGCTTCACCAACCACGGGATCTCGACCACGCGGGTCTTGTTCATCTTGTCGCTGGTAACGACGCCGATCGTAACTTGCTTAGGCATGGCTGCTGCTTATACTCCCGACATTCTTTCCCTTTGAATCGTCTTGATCCGCGCCACCAGCCGGCGATGACGCCGCAGTTCGCTGGGCGCGTCGAGCCGTTCGGTCTGGGCTTGAATGCGCAGACGAAACAGGCTTTCCGTAGTATCCTTGAGCGTAAGCTGCAACTGCTCGTCGCTCATCTCACGCAACTCGGCGGCCTTCATGATCGGTGTACCCTCAGTCGACGCTGACGCGTATCTTTCTTGTCGTAGGACGGATTGCTAATCCGTCCGTGTCTTCTTGTCCGTCGCGAACTGGTCTGCTGCGGACGGATTGGCAATCCGTCCTTGTCATCTTGTCATATCCGATTGTCCGTCGTGATCTTGTGTAGTGTCGTAATCTTGTGTAGTGCGGACGGATTGGCAATCCATCCTACCTACGCTGGCCGGCGGCGTACCAGCCGTACTTTTACCGGCATCTTATGAGCCAACCGTGCGAAGCAGATTCGCGCCTGCTCTTCGGTGACTCCGCCCAACTCGTACAGGACTGTGCCCGGCTTAACCACGCACACCCAGTATTCGGGCTCGCCTTTTCCTTTACCCATTCGCGTTTCCAGCGGCGTCGAAGTAACCGACTTGTGCGGAAACACGCGGATATAGAGCCGGCCTTCGCCGCGGACGTACTGCTGTGCGGCAATACGACCCGCTTCAATGGTCTGGGCTTTGATCCACCCGCCTTGCACCGCCTGCAACCCATAGTCGCCAAACACGACCCGGTTGCCGCGCGTGGCGTTACCTTTTATACGTCCTCTTTGGCTTTTTCGGTGCTTCACTCGCTTGGGCATCAGGGCCATCGGCGTCACCTCCTTCGTGCATACCTTGATTGATCCAGACCTGCACGCCGATGTGCCCCTGGGCCGTCTTGGCTTCGGCGAAGCCATAGTCGATCTTGGCCCGCAGGGTACTCAAAGGCACCGATCCGGAGTTTTGTTTTTCCCGCCGCGCCATTTCCGAACCACCGAGCCGCCCGGCCAATTGCACCTTGATGCCCTTGGCGCCGGCGTCCATCGTTTGTTCCATCGCCCGTTTCATCGTGCGGCGGAAGCTGGCTCGCTTGGACAACTGCTGCGCAATTTCTTCGGCCACCAACTGAGCGTACAACTCGGGACGGCCGATTTCTTCGATCTTCAAGTTCACGCGCCGGCCGATCAGAGTCTGCAGCTCTTCTTGCAGCAACTCGACCTCCTGGCCTTTTTTGCCGATGATTAAGCCCGGCCGCGCCACGTACAGTATGACTTTGACCTCATCACGTGTACGTTCGATTTCAATCCGGTCGATGCCCGCGTTTCGGTATTGCTGTTTCTGCGGGTGATGCTTGATGAATTTGCGAATCCTCTGATCTTCGACGAGCAGATTGGCGAACTCCTGCTTCGACGCATACCAGCGGCTCTTCCAACCGATCATCACGCCGGTACGAAAACCGATCGGATTAACCTTTTGACCCATAACTGGTTTCTCTTATCTTTCGTTGAAAGCTGGCGCGCACGTTCGTTTGAAGAATCTCAGCCTCACACCTCGTCCAAATCTTTCAGCGTCACGTGAATGTGCGACGTGCGTCGCAAAACCATAAACGCCATACCACGGGCGCGGGGCCGAATGCGTTTGAACATCGGGCCGCCGTCCACGCGAGCTTCACTGACGATCAATTGATCCACGTTTACAGTTCGCCCGCGATTTTGATCCGGGTCTTGCGCGTTGCCCAAGGCACTGCGAATCACTTTTTCCAACATCCTTGCCCCGCGCTGCGGCTGGTAACGCAAAATATCCAACGCCTCGTCGGCGAACTTGCCGCGCACCAAATCGGCCAACGGCCGCACCTTGCGGGCGCTGATGCGGGCGTGTCGGTGTGAAGCTTGGAAAGCCATAGTCCAATGTCCTTCTCGTCTCGAACTGTTCGCGGCTCAACCGCCTTACTTCTTTCCGCCTTTGCCACCGTGACCACGGAAGGTCCGCGTCGGAGCAAACTCGCCGAGCTTGTGACCCACCATATCTTCCGTCACAAACACCTTCGTGTGCTGTTTGCCGTTGTGAACCATAAAAGTACAGCCTACGAACTCCGGCACGATCGTGCAGGCCCGCGCCCATGTCTTGATCGGCTCGCGGCCCGACGTCGACTCTTGGCGCCGGACTTTTTCGTATAGCTTCGGGTCGACGTAGGGACCCTTTTTCTGCGACCTACTCATGTTGTGCCGGTGCTCCGTTAATCTTCACTTCAACCAACTTCTTCTATTTCGGTAACTTCAACTGTCCGTAACGCCGCGAGCGGCGGCGGCGAACGATGGATTTATTCGAGGCCTTGCGCCGCTTGCGAGTGTGCCCGCCCTTGGCCAGCTTGCCGGTCGGGCTGACGGGATGACGGCCGCCTTTGGTTCGGCCTTCACCACCACCGTGCGGATGGTCGATCGGATTCATCGCGGTGCCGCGAACATGCGGCCGCCGACCTAGCCACCGCTTGCGGCCCGCCTTGCCCAACACCACGTTCATGTGATCCGCGTTGCCGACTTTGCCAATCGTGGCGCGGCATGCGGCCGGCACGCGGCGAATTTCACCGCTGGGCAATGTGATCTGCGCCCACTCGGATTCGCGAGCCATCAACGTGGCGCTCGATCCCGCGCTGCGGCAGAGTGCGGCGCCGCGGCCCGGCGTCATCTCGATGCCGTGAATCGTCGAACCAAGCGGAATGTTTTTTAGCGGCAGGCAATTGCCGACGTTCGGCGGCGATTCGGGGCCGCTCTCAAGCTGCGCGTCGACTTTCAATCCATCCGGGGCGAGGATGTACCGCTTCTCGCCGTCGGCGTAATGCAACAAGGCGATGCGAGCACTGCGATTCGGATCGTATTGAATCGACGCCACGCGGGCCGGCACGGCATCCTTGTCGCGGCGGAAATCGATCACGCGATACTGACGCTTGTGCCCACCGCCGCGATGACGCGACGTGATGATCCCTTGATTGTTTCGGCCACCCTTCTTGCGCAGCGGACGCAGCAATCGCTTCACGGGCTTGGCGCCGCGCGTCAAGTCCGCAAAATCGCTAACGCTCGCTCCGCGGCGTCCGGGCGAAGTCGGTTTGTATTGACGAATTCCCATGCTCTCGATCCCTACCGACTAGAAGAAGTCAATGCCGCCCTGCTCGCTGTCCAAAGTCACGATGGCCTTCTTCCAATCCTTGGTTTGACCCACGTGGAAGCGGTGCCGCCGCGGCTTGCCCTTGCGGTTCTGCGTTCGCACGCGCAGCACCTTCACATTATTAAACAACGCCTCGACCGCGATTTTCACGTCTTCTTTATTGGCCAGCGGATTGATTTCGAAGGCATATTGGTGGTGCGGAGCCTTGGAGCGGTGCATGCCCTTCTCGGTGATCAGCGGTCGCAAGATCACCTGATACGGCTGCAACGGCTTCCGCGCTTTGGCGCCCGCACCCTTCTCCGCCGAAGTTGTTTGAGCCATGACCGATTCTCTTTGATCTCACTGGTAGCCGAACTCGCGAGAGCTCGGAGTCTGCGGACTTTTAACACAACCGAAGTCTTACGACTTCGGCTACGTCAGGAATGTAAACTCGCTTTAGCTTCCCGGTTGCCGGGCGTTTGCCGCCCGCTCTTTGATCGCATCCAGCGCCGCCTTGGTGACCAGCATCCGACGCGGCGTCAACACGCTTAACGCATTCAGCTCGGCGACGGGCGACACGCTCACCCCGGCAATGTTTCGTGCGCTCTTGTACACATTGATGTCATACCCAGCGGTCGTGACCAGCGTGCTTGTCTCACCCAGCTTCAGCGCCTTCAGAATCGACACCATCTCTTTCGTCTGCGGCTTAGCCAGCGACAACTCGTCGATGACCACCAACTGCTGATCGCGAATCTTCGAGGCAATCGCCATGCGGGTCGCAACCTGCACTGCCTTGCGCGGCATGCGGTAGGTGTAATCGCGCGGCTGGCGTGAGTTGATATGCCCGCCGCCACGACGGATACCGCTGCGCCGCGAGCCCGCTCGCGAGTTGCCCGTCCCTTTCTGCCGATACATCTTCTTGGTCGTGCCGGCGACTTCGCCTCGCGACTTCGTCTTGTTCGAACCCTGCCGCAAGTTCGCTTGGTACATCACCACCGCGTCGTGCAACAGTTGCTTGTTGATGCGCGGAGCCAGATCGGCCGGCTCGATATCATACTTGCCGACTTCGTTACCGCTGCGATCGTAAACAGGTAGGCTTGCCATATCTAATCCAACACGTCCCGATGACCTAGTAACCCGAAGCGTAAGCGAGGGTCAGCAGCGCCCTCGCTTACGCTTCGGGTTACGATTCACGCACTTAACGCACCATATTCGTTTCCCGCACGATCAAAAACCCGCCATTGGGACCCGGCACGGCGCCGCGAACCAGCAGCAGATTGTTCTCGGCATCAACTTTCACAACCTTTAAGTTGCGAGCCGTCACACGCACGTTCCCCAAGTGACCGGCCATTCGCGTTCCCTTGAACGTGCGAGCCGGATCGGTATGCATACCCGTACTGCCCGGATGGCGATGCACCTTTTTCACACCATGCGTTGCTCGCTGGCCGGAAAAATGGTGTCGTTTAATCACGCCGGCAAAGCCCCGGCCCTTGCTCGTGCCAGTCACGTCGACCGCTTTCACCTCAGCCAGCACGTCGACCCTCACAGCCTTCCCGACTTCATAACCGGCAGCCGCACCGCGCAGCTCGCGCACAAATCGCTTCGGTTCGCAATCGGGCTTGGCCGGAATTTCCACACCGGCGGAAGAGCGTTCTTTGGCGCGCTTACTATTCAATCGAGCAACATGACCACGTTCGCTGCGGCGAGCCAATCGTCGGGGCTTGTCGAGGAAGCCCAACTGCACCGCGTCGTAACCGTCGCGCTCCGCCGTACGAATCTGGAGCACGTGGCAAGGACCGGCCTCAATGACCGTGACGGGGATTGCGTTCCCCTTATCATCATAGATTTGCGTCATCCCGACCTTGCGGCCGAGCAGTCCCTTAGCCATCGGTATTCGCCTTGTGGTCTGTTGCCTGCGGGAGCCGGGCAGTAGCCGCCGTGCGGCACGCCCAAGATTACCCGCGAGACGTCCGTTTCATATTCGCCAAACAACTTTGTGGTGAAGGAGGGGCTATCTAGCAGATGCTTTGATTTTGATTTCCACACCGGCGGGCAGGCTGAGCTTGTTCAGGGCCTCGATGGTTTTGGCCGTCGCCTGAACGATGTCAATCAGCCGCTTGTGCGTGCGAATCTCAAACTGCTGGCGGGCTTTCTTGTCGATGTTCGGCCCCGACAGGACCGTGTAACGCTCGATTCGCGTCGGCAAAGGAATCGGACCGTGCACCTCGGAATGCGTGCGTTTGGCCGTATCCACGATCTCCTGGGCACTCTGATCCAGAATGCTGTGATCGTAGGCTTCCATGCGAATCCGAATGACTTCTTGCGGTTTACCCGGCACGGATACGGCTCCTAAAACGCAACTCACCCATCACGAGGCAAGCGGCTCGACTCCAGATTGCCAACACCCTAACCACTACTTCAACTTTTTGGGAAACCACTGAATTTAGAGATCATGCCGAAGCTCGTCAACACCCAGTTGCGACGGATTTGACAATTCTTTGGAGCGGCGTCGGGGTCTGCGGGCCTCTGCTTGCCGGGCGCCGCTGCACCAGTCGCCGACACTTCGCAGCTTCCGATTGGATCGGCTGAACCGTTTCTGTGGGCGACGGACGACGGGTTTTGGTAAAGCTTGACGATTGCCGTGCAGTTGCCGGCGGCCGCACGTCGATGCGGGACATGGGGGCCTGTATCGATTTGGTCGCTGAATTCGCAAGAATTCAGACCTTGAATTGCGAGGCCGGATTCTTGCGAATTCAGCTACGGGAGTCACGAGTGCCGTGAGTGCGGAACTGCAAATCACGCTTGACGTGTTGGCGAAGACGGGCAACGACGCGGCGGTCGATGTGCTCGTTCCGGCACTCGATTCGGCTGACGAGAGCATCCAAGAGGGCGCGCTGCGAGCACTGCTGACTCGGCGCACCCCAGCCGGACATCGCGAGTTGGTACGACGCTGGAATTTGTTGGACGAGCGATTGCGGTCACTGGTCGCGGAACATCCGGGCCGCATCTCCGGCGCGGTTCGGGACGCGATCCTCAGCCGCGATGGCCGCCTGTGCGCCAACGGCTGTGACGCGGCGCAATTCATCCACGAATACGATCTAATGCCGGCGCTGATCAACGCCGCCGAGGACGAGGCCAACCCGCACGCGGACCTGGCCGGCCGAACGTTGCTGGGCTTGGCTGTTGCTTTGTACGACGAACTGGCCGGCCCGCGCGATTACCAGCATCGCCGCGACCCACAGCTTCTACGGCAGCACGTGATCGGCAGCTTGGAATTGTCCGTGCAGCGTTACGACAAACATCGGCGGCGCGAGATCATGGAAGCCTTCCTGCTGCTGGTCAATCGCGACAACACGACCCTGAAGAAAATCCTGCAAGACCCGCGCGACAAAGCGTATCTGGCGATCGTGGACGTGCTGACACACAGCCAACAGCCGGGCATCATGCGGTTAACGCTCAGTTATCTCGACGATCCGACCGCGCCCCATGCGACCATCAACGTCTTGGCACGACGCGGCGACGCGCCGTTCCTGCAGCATCTGCTAACGAAAATCGGCTTCGAGCCGTCGGCCGCGGCCAAGATGAATCTGAAACGCATCGAGTCCATTTACTGGGCAGGGGGCGACCTTCGCGTGCTGGATGAAATGAGCGACGCTCAACAGCACTCCGCCGTTCAGTTCGTCATGGCCTCGAGCATGAATCGCCTGCAGTCGTTCGAGGTCGTCCGGCACATTCTGCAACAGGGCACGACCAGCGGGCGGCGAGCGGCAGCAGCGGCGCTGGCTCAGTTTCAGGGAGCCGAGGCAAATCAACTGGCGCTGCGTGCCCTCGACGACTGTGATCCTCAGGTTCAGGCCAATGTGCTGCTGCAATTGCGACAACGCGGCATTCCGGGCGCGATGTCGCGGCTGATCGGGACAATCGATAGCCCGCATGCAGTCGTTCGCGACGCGGTGCGAGAGTGCCTCTCGGAGTTCACGTTCACGCGCTATTTGACGGCCTTCGATATGTTGGACGATGAAGTCCGTCGCAGCACGGGTCTGCTCGTCAAGAAGATCGACCCGCAGGCCGTTGCGGCGCTGGAACAGGAACTAGCGGCCAAGTCACGCAGCCGGCGGATTCGCGCGTTGCAGGTCGCACCGCTGATCGGAGCCGCGGCCGATCTCGAAAGTCAGATCATCGAGTTATTAGTAGACGACGATCATTTCGTGCGCGCCGAGGCTGCCCGCGCGCTGGCTTTCGTGGATACTCCGGCCGTGCGAGCGGTACTGCGTGAACTGCTGCTGGACCGCAGCATCTCGGTCCAAGAGGCGGCCGAAGACAGCCTACAACGTCTTGCTCAAAGGGCTGATGACGAGCATTCAACTTGGACCAGCGATTCCGAGCAATCCTTCGATCGTCTCCTGGCCGACGATGGCGATGCTCCCGATATTACCGACCTCTTGGGCGGCCAGTGGTTCGGCAAAGTGAATTCCCTTGAGCCGGAGCAACCCGCATGATTGCAATGTACGATGGCATGGCATTGCTGGCCGATCAAGGCAGGCTGAACGAAATGGGGCGCCATTTTCGCCAAGGCGGCGGTGGAGTCAGTTTCGCTCAGATGCTGATCTTTGTGCTCGTGTTGGTGGGCATCGGCGTGGCGATCTGGTTGCTGGGACGTTTTGTTAGCTCGCGTGAACGCCGCGGTTACTACGACGCGCACGCTTTGTTCCG
This sequence comes from Pirellulaceae bacterium, assembly GCA_041744735.1. Lineage (GTDB taxonomy): Bacteria > Planctomycetota > Planctomycetia > Pirellulales > Pirellulaceae > JBGTKH01. The sequence continues at coordinate 14,385 of JBGTKH010000139.1, forward strand.
CGAGTTATGCCGTGCTCATGGGTTGGATTTCCGCAGCCGGCGACTGCTGCGCCGCGTGGCTCAGCGGCAGCAGCTTGCTCTCCCAGCACGGCTGTTTGTGGAACCGCAGCGATTTGATGCGGCGATCTACGACAGCGATCTGGCCGAGCACCGCGAGCAGCTTGAACAACTGCGCACCAAACTGATCGGCGCAAAGAAAACCGCCGAGACAATCTCGGCGGATGAGCATTTCGATGGCGTTTCTAGATCGTAGTAGCCGAAGTTGTGAAACTTCGGAATTCTCACGAATTCCGCTACGACTTACTCGTTACTCGCTCGCAAGTCAAAACGCGCCGTTGTTGCCGCGTTCCGGCGGGCGGCGTGGGGCGAAGCCGCCAGTACCCGTGCCGCCGGCGGAGCCGCCGCTCGACTTGAAATCTTCAGGGCTGGCGTATTTGCCGAGCGTCTGAGTCTTCACCTCGCCCTTGTAGCCCATGTAGTCCAGCAGATCGCGCACCGACAACTGCTCGATACCCATCCGCTGGGCTTCGGTGATCATGTTCACGTAGGCTGACAAACTTGCGGTCCCCGATTTCTCGGTGGGTCGTTCGCCGACAATCATATAACGAGTTTCGATCGACAACGAGCCGCTGGTCTTCCCCTCTTCGTCCACGAACGCGTCGATTTGGCCGCCGTTCATCGAGATCAGATTCTCCACCAGCTTCCGGTCGCTTTTGCCGTCGCCATCCGCGTCGATAAATCCAACCAAGCCGAACCGCACGACGCGTCCGGGTTGCCAAGTCGGCGAGAACACGACGTCGCCCGGCATCAGCGGGTTCGACACGCTATC
>JBGTKH010000140.1:0-14717 GCA_041744735.1 Pirellulaceae bacterium
GCCCCCAGCAAAAACCGATTCCGGGGGCTCGAAGACTCGACCCCGGCCACCCCAATTTTTAGTCTGGACAAAGCACTAGCAATCTGGCAGCCTGCCCTACGTTCCGTCCGGTCACGCCACGTGCAGCGAGATCAATTTATCGGACAGCGGCCGGGCGCGGGAGGGGAGTGGGCACTGCGGGCCACGAATCGCTTGCGATGTGTTGTGGTGGCGAAGCGGCGCCGGCTCACGTCGCATCGGCCGTTGCTCGACCATCTGTGAGCCCGATTCAGCCCAAGACTCCGCCTGCAGTGTCAGCCGATTGAGCAGCGTCTCGACGCGCTGGCGAAAGTACTCGACGCCGTCGCGATCTAAGTCGGGCGGAATCTGCAGGAACGGACTCGGCAGGACTCGCGCGCGGGAGAAGGGACGCGGGATGGCGAATTTGTCCCAAGTCGGGGTGCGCCACGGCCGGTCGTAGCCCAAGCCAATGGCGACCAGCGGAATGCCCAGCTTCGACGACAGGTAGATCGGTCCGGGTGCCATTTTCCGCCGTGGTCCACGTGGGCCATCGGGTGTGATCGCCAAGTTCATGCCATTGCCCTTACGAATCAATTCGCGCAGTGCGGCAGTTCCGCCACGCCCCGTCGATCCGCGGACGGTCTGAAAACCCATGTGTCGCGCGGCGTGGGACAGCAGTTCAGCGTCCTGATGTCGGCTCAGCAGCATCGCGATCCGGGAATGGCCGCGCAGGTAGAACAGCATCGGGATGTATTCGTGCCAAAACATGAAGATGGCCGGCCCGCGGAATTCGGGCAGCGCCGGATCAACGGCCGAATCGTAGTACGCGATTCGGTAATCCAGCGTACTCATCCAATGCCGCGTCACGACGGCCGTGCCCAGCCCGCCGAGTTGGTTCAGCCATGTGTTGCGTGCAGCCATCCGTTGGCGTCCTTGCCGGGCCAGAGGTCAGAAGTCAGAGATCAGAGGTCAGAAATCAGAGGACAGAAATCAGAGGACAGTGTATGCCGTTGCTGTTGGGAACGTCGGCAATGGCTCGTGCCTGACGCGACACCGAGACGACAGAACTGGCCTTATCCACACAAGCGGCATTTTCGTGCCAACCGTACCTTCTACTCCACATCCGGCCGACTCCAAACTGTTTTCGCTGACTTCTGACCTCTGATCTCTGATCTCTCTCTCACGCCGGCCACTCGCCGGCAAACACTTCCACCGCTGGGCCGGTCATGTAGACGTGGTTGTCTTGTTCGTTCCACTGGAGTTCCAAATCGCCGCCGGTGAGATGATTCAGGATCTTTCGCTCGGTGCGTCCGCTGAGCACACCGGCCACGCAGACGGCGCTGGCGCCGGTGCCGCAGGCCAGCGTTTCACCCGAACCGCGTTCCCAGGTGCGCTGGCGGACTTCGCGAGGCGAGAGGACTTCGACAAACTCGACGTTCACTCGCGCCGGGAACCTCAGATCGGTTTCAATTTGCGGGCCGATGCCAAGCACCAATTCGTCGGTCGCTTTCTCGACGAACACAACGCAGTGCGGATTGCCCATCGAAACGCACGTGACCTTGAAGCTGCGGCCGGCCACGTTCAGATCGACGTTCAAGACGGGGCTACCCGGCAACTTTGTGGGAATCTTGGCGGCCTCCAGAATCGGCTGGCCCATGTTCACTCGCACGCGCTGCACCAAACCGCCCGCGGTCTCGACATCCAGCGCGAGCACGCCGGCGCCGGTTTCGATTTTCAATTTGTCCTGCTTGCAGATGCCGTGATCGTACACATACTTGGCCACGCAGCGAATGCCGTTGCCACACATTTCCGCCTCGCTGCCGTCGGCGTTAAACATCCGCATCCGCGCATCGGCCACTTCCGACGGGCCAATCAGAATCAGCCCATCGCCCCCCACGCCAAAGTGCCGGTCAGCAATCTTGCGAGCCAAACTCGCAGGCTCTTCGGGCAACCGCTCATCGAACACGTTCACGTAAACGTAGTCGTTGCCGGCCCCGTGCATTTTCGTAAATCGCATTTTGTTACTTCGTACTCGTGACTGGCTGCTGCGCTGTAGGGACCCAAAAAATGGGTGCTGTTTTTATATCTTAGTAAGAGAAAAGTGCAACCGAACAAGTCGGGCGTCGATCGACTCAGCCACTGAGGTCCAGTTGATTTCCGGTTTGCCCAGTGGGATCTTTGCTGAGCGGCGTTGACTCAGGCGTTGGGCCTTCTCGCGAGTCATCCTGCGAACCCAAGGTTCCGCCGCGTTTCCCGCCCACTTCCCACGGCCGGCGGCCGTCGGCGTCGCGGTCGGAGGCTTGTTCGTCTTGCTCGGTTTGGCCGATGCCGGCAGCAGATTCAGCGTGGCGGTCGGATTGGACTTGGCGAGCTTGATCCGAAGTGGCTTGGGCCGTCTTGTCGGTTTCTGTCCCCTTGGCCTGAGACAGCGGCGTGCCTGCCGCGCTGCCAATGATGCCTAGCGATCCGATGCTCATATGGAAGACCTCCTTTCAACGACGGGGTAACATGTTGTTGGGATGTGTGGCGGCATTGGGTTTCGGCAGCAGCGTTGTGGGCAGCGGGTCTTTGCGAGGCGACTCGGGAAAAATCTGCTGCAACGTGTCGTTCAAACCGGGAAACGCCTTACGCTCCAGCTCCGGCTGGTCCAGCGTGCCGGCGACGTGAATCAGCATCAACTGGCGGCTGGCCAAGCCCATCGCGGGGCGGACGATCGGCAGGTGCAGATTCTGGCGCCCCACCATCGTGTAGAAATACATGTTCAAATGCCGCTGCAGATTCATTTCGCCGCGGCCCTTCAGGCTGATCGCGTCGCCGTTGAAGTCGATGCGGTCGAAGTACACCACGTCGCCTTGCACGCGGAAGTCGATGTCGCTGGTGGTGAAGGCTGTCTTGTCCGGCTCGCGAATGCTGAGCAGTTTCAGCAGCGAGATCATCAGCGGGACCTCGTAAATGTCCGCGTTGCGCAGCCGCACGACACCTTCGCCGCGCAGTGTGTGTGTGCCTTTGCTGTTTCCCGTGAGGCGAATGCCGGCGTGAGCCTTGCCCGTAATGTCACGCTGCTGGGGCATCGCCTCGTGAGAGACGCGCGCCAAGTCGCAATCGGACAGCGAGCCCTGCACGAAAAACTCGCCGTCGCCAGCCAGCGACACCTGAGCCTCGCCCGACAGAGTTCCGCCAAACGCACTGGCCGTGATTTGCCGGGCCGGAGCCGCCGACTGATCGAGATTCGTCCACGCGCCAAAGACCACTCGTGAACCGTCGATCGACACAGGACCCGAGACGCGGGTCAGTTGAACCTTGTGGAAATCAAGCGAGTCGATCGCCAGTTCGCCGCGACTCTGCAGACCGCGCTGGTCGTATCTGCCCGTTAGCCGCACACCGCCGCGTAAGTTGTCCAGCGGCAATCCGAATTTGACGCTGCCTCCTTCCACGTCGAACGACAGATCCCAGCTTGCCTCGAAGGGCTTCCCCTCGGCACCTGCCAATTGCAGCGAACCAAGCACGCTGACCGGTCCTTTCAGATTCAGCTTCGCCACCGCCGCGCCTAAACCGCGCGGCAACGCGCCGACCAGCGTGTGGTCGGCCGCCAGCCGATCGGCGGTCAGTCGCTGAAAATCGGCCCGCCAGCGCCCGTCCGCTGAAAAATCGCAGTTGCCGTTAAGCGTGATTTCTGCTTCGTCGTGCACTGCAGCGACGTTGACCAGTTCGATCTGGCCGTCGTGGTAATGGATCGCGCCGGTCACGTTCTCCATGCGATAGGGAAACCACGATGGCTCGATGTTGATGGTGCGCCCCTCAACATTCTGCATCTGCTTCCACTTCTGGGCACGCACGTCGACATCGAACTTTTCGCGAGCCGAATTGTAGCGCATGCCGATCCGCACGTGGTCGATTGAGCCGCGCGGCCGCAAGCTGCTCCACATGCGCTGAGCGTTCTCAGGCAACGCGCGACGCAGTTCGTCCTCCAGCGCGATATCGGTGCCGACATAATCCAGCACCAGTTGTCCGCCGCGGCCATCGCCAGCGGGCGTCCAACTTCCTTCGCACGTGACATAGCCGCTGTCGTTGTGACCTTCTAGATTGCGAAATGTCCAAAGTTGATTGTTCGCCTCCAGCGTGCCGCGAATGCGTTCCAGTGGGTACGGCAACTTTTCGTACTTGATCGCGCAATCGTGCAGGGTGATCTGCATCTGCTGCTCGAACGAGTCCTCCCGCGGGTCGTTACGCTCGAAGCGGCCCTTGAACGTGATCATGCCGCGCGGTTGCAAAGAGCGGATGACCTGTTGCGCCTTGCCGCTGATCGCCGAGAGGAGTTTTTCATCCAGTGGAATCGGCGCGTCCAGCACAACGTCTATGCCGCCCGTATAGTCCGGCCCCGGATTGCGAAAGTCACCGTCGATCCGCACGACTTGCCCGGCCGCCAAGGCACGCATGCGAACGGTGAGCATGTCGCCTTTCAAGTGAATCGATCCCGCGCCGCCGCTGAGCCGATACGGGAATTTGTAATGGGCGAACGACACGTCGAGACACTCGACCGACAGGTCGGGCGTCCAGCGGCTGCCGTCGAACGACATTCGCAGATCAGCGTTGACGACGCCGGACGGCCAGTAATTCTGCCACGCGCTGCGCAATTCGGCGGGCAGTGAATCGGACAACCGGCGGTCCACCGCGAGCTGTTGAACTTCCCCATTCATCGTCTGTGGACTGTCGTCGGTCCAGCCGACGCGGTGATACGAAAGCTTCACTTTGCTCAGACCCGCGCGGGCTGCGAGGTTTTCGATCTTGAGGCCTTCATTGTCGGCGTACAGTTCGGCCTGCATGTCACTGAGCGGATACGGCAGCCGCGGATCCTCGAACTGACCCTGTGTCAATCGTCCGGCGACGACGAAACCGACGTTCGGCTGTTCTCCCTGCGGGCTCGTCAATTGAAAGTTCAGTTTCAACCGTCCGCGCAGTTCGGCCAACGGTGCAAGCTGCTCAGCCAACTCGCGCGGCAGTGACTGTTGCAACTGCTTGGAGATTTCCAGTTCATCGACTGCGCCCAGTATGGTCCAGCTTTGATGCTGCGGATCGATCAAGCAGTCTACGCCCATATGCTGCAAGTGGTCGCCGGTCAGCGAACCGCGAATCTGAATTGGCGGCTCAGCCCCGGCGGCTTGTGTGCCGGCTTCATCGGTCTGCGGACGAACTGACAGATTGATGTCACGCAGTGTGAACACGCTCGTGGGATAGTTCGACGTGTCCACCAATTCAAATGTGGCGTTCTCGATCATCGCCACATGCGCGCAATCACTGAATTTGGGCGGCGGAAACAGCCGCTGGGCGTTCCACGAGCCGTCGGCCTGTCGCGTGGCCCGCATCTTCAACCCGCGGACCACGATTTGCTCGATGTCGGGCGGCCCGTTGATCAGGTCCTGCATGCGGGCGTCGCAGACGACGAACACTTTGTCGATGTGCACCAGCAGCGCCCCCGGTGATTCGGCTCGCGGATCGGATACCACGACGTCGTGAATCTCGATTCCCTTCCCTTCGATCAAACGTACGTAGCCGATTGAAGCCGCTAGCCCTCGCTCCGCATAGTGTCTCGCCAACACGCCTTCGAGATGTGCGGACAGTTCGCAGTCAACGCGGTAAATCACGTACAGCCACGCGCCCACCACGCCCGCGGCCAAGCACGCCACGAAGACGCAGAACATGACGAGCCGCCACATGCCCGCGCATAGCCGCGCCGGCAGGCTGCGATTCCTTTCGACTTGTACAGGCCGGGCATCCATTCCCGGGTTCCGTGGGAGGGTTCAGAAATCAGAAATCAGAGGTCAGAGGTTAGAATCCATTCGTCATTCATCCCATTCATCCCATTCTTCACATTCCATTCTTAACTTTCCTCACATTCTTCCTTCAATCGCGTGTTCTTTCGTCGCCGGTCGAACCATCTGCGAAATCGCCGCGGCCGCTAGAACGATCAGTGTCAGCATCGCTGGTTCTCGGTAGCGGATCGAGCTGACGAAGACCATGTGCAGACAAGTGAAGTAGATTGCGGGCAGGAAGCACAGCACGTAGGGCCAACCGCGGCGCGCGAATCGGCAGGCGCCCCAAACACCGAAGACGAGCAGCGGCGCGTAGCCGATCATCAGCGCCACTCGCAATGGCCAGCTTTGTAAGTCGGCGGCGTTCGGCCAGACGTTCCACATGCGCACAAATTTGATCAGCGCCAACTGGATGACTCGGGCCGGGTTCTCGCGAGCCCACGCGATGGCCGCATTGAACATGCGCCGGTCCAGCCGCTCTTCGAAACCCTCCAGTGGAGATACCGATGCGAGGTCGGCAGTCGCTTGAGCCTGGCGAAACTCGTCGACAAACCGCATGTCGCTGCCACCGGTCGCTTGCGGATTCCAGCCGTCGTACAAACTGGCGCCGACCTGCAGCGTCGTGGGCACGAACCGACCGGTCACATGATAGTTGTGAACCCACCACGGCGTCATGACCATCACCATTCCCAGCAGTATCGGCGCGCCGATCAGCAACTGTCTCCCGCGCCCGCGCGTGACGATCAGTGCCACGATCAGCGCCGCCGGCGTGAACAATAACCAACTTGGCCGGACTAACGTCGCAATGCCGGCAGCTAATCCGGCCGCGAACCCGCGCGAAACTTGTTGCTGCCGATTGCCGGCACGCCAAGCCAGACACCAGCACGTCAGGTGAGCCAGCATCAGCGGACAAAACGGGGCTTCGCTGAGCACGAACGTGCTCATGGCAATCGCGCCCGGATAGAACGCCGCCAGCACACCCGCGAGCAGCGCCGTGCGCTCGTCGAACAAGATCCATGCCAGCCAAATCACGCCTCCGACAGCTAGTACTCCCAACAGCGCACTCAACGCCCGCGCCCAACGCACCTGACCGATCGTTGGCGGATTGTCGTCCCCCGCCAGCCACATCAGTCCTGCTAACAGCACCGGATACCCCGGCGTGCGAAACACGCGAGATTTGTCCTCACCGAACTGGTACGGCTCGTTGCGCACCATCGTCCGCCCCAGCGACCAATAACTTTCGCTGTCCGCAAATCCGAACGGCCGACCGTCCGGCAACCGCCCTTGCCACCAAACCCCCGCCGCCAAACGCACGGCAAACGCCGACATCAACAGCGCAATCACCCACCATCGTCGCTGCAAGCTGATCGGCATCACGCCACCTTTCGAGACTCCGGCGAATCTAAGCGCGGCATCGTAGGCCGATTGGCCCAACGAGGTCAAGACAGAGTCCCCGAAATCCAGGACTCCGGATCGACACTTGGTCACGCCCGCGGAAAATCATCTGAAATCTTGCTCGACAAACAGTTTACACGCGGGGTGCAGTTTGTATACTCGATGCCTTGTCGTGCCAGCACCGCCGGCAAATGCAAAAGTGAGAAATTAGGCAGACTTCGATTGCAATAACCTTGGAGACCCGAGAAATGGCTAAAACAACCGCCGGAACTCCGGCCAAGTCTGTCGCCGCCGCGACGACCCACGGCAAGAACGAGTTTTTGCTGTTTTGGGCCTGTTTTGTCGCGTTGGTGGCGACGGCGTTTGGTTTTATTGTGCGTGCCCTGATTATCGATTCCTGGGGCACCGAATTCGGGTTCAGCGCCACGCAGAAAGGCGAGATTTTTGGTGTCGGACTTTGGCCGTTCGCGATCAGCATCATCCTTTTTAGTCTCGTAATCGACCGGATCGGCTACGGCACGGCCATGGTTTTTGCTTTCGTGTGTCACGTCGTCTCGGCCATCGTGACCATTGTGGCGCCGAAATACTTCGATCCTTACTGGAGCCTGTACATCGGAACCTTCATCGTTGCGCTAGGAAACGGAACGGTGGAAGCCGTCATCAATCCCGTGGTGGCAACGTTGTTTGCGCGCGAAAAGACGAAATGGTTGAACGTGCTGCACGCCGGATGGCCTGGCGGTTTGGTGATCGGCGGGATCATCACAATTGCTATGGGAAAGGGGGGCTTGATTACGGGCTTGGCTGGCCAAACCATCGGCTGGGAATTCAAGGTCGGTCTCATCCTGCTCCCCACGATTATCTACGGCGCGTTGATGTTGATGTGCAAGTTTCCGGTCAGCGAGCGAGTGGCGGCGGGCGTGTCGTACGCCGACATGCTGCGCGAGTTTGGGATGGGCGGAGCGCTGATTGTCAGCTTCCTAGTCTTCTCCGAAGTCGGCCGTGTGTTCGGGTGGCCACAGTACCTAACGAACGACCTGATTATCTTTATCACGCTGGCCTTCGGCCTGTTCGTCGGCGGAGCACTGGGCAGACCGCTGTTCATCTTCATGCTCTTGATCATGGTTCCGCTGGCGACGACGGAGTTAGGCACCGATAGCTGGATCACGTCGTTGATGGAACCGGAGATGGAGAAGATTGGCCGAGCTGCCGGCTGGGTGCTGGTGTACACGTCGTTCATCATGATGGTGCTCCGGTTTTTTGCCGGCCCCATTGTGCACAAGTTGTCACCGCTTGGCTTGCTGGCGGCCAGCGCCTTGATTGCCTGTATTGGCCTGATCTTCCTCTCGCGTGCCGAAGGTTTGATCATCATCTTCGCGGCCGCGACCGTGTACGGGTTCGGCAAGACGTTTTTTTGGCCGACCATGTTAGGCGTCGTTGCCGAGCAATCACCGAAGGGTGGCGCGTTGACGCTGAATGCCACCGGAGGCGTTGGCATGTTGGGCGTGGGAGTGGTAGGCGCTGTATTTCTTGGTTACATCCAAGACACCGCAATCGAAGGAGCCTTGCAAAGCAACCCGGAAATCCACGCTCGGGTCGTGGAAGAGAAGACGTGGGTGTTCGGCAAGCTCGAAGCCGTCAATGAAAGGAAAGTGGAATCGTTACCCCAAGAACAACGCCAGGTCGTGGCTGACAATGCCGCGCGGGCGAAGCAGAAGGCCCTTTCGACAGTCGCTATTTTTCCCGGCATCATGCTCGTGTGTTACCTCATCCTGATCGGGTACTTCCGATCCAAAGGCGGTTATGAAGCCGAGGTTCTGACAGGTCACGCGGCGATCGACGGGGAATACACCGGGGGCGTGGTAGGTCCCGTCGAATAGTTGCGACGGCCGGCGTTACTGGCCAATCGCCGAGCGGGAGAGCACGAGCATCCCGCTCGTTTTTTCTGCGCGGATGTTGCCGGGAAACGTGCGTTGGCTGACGATTTGTTCGGACGAATCACTCGAGACGAATTGCGCCAACTGGTTCCACTTTTCATAGCCCATCGCCTGCCGTGGCCAACGTTGTTGTTTCCAGATGGCGATAAGCAACTCGCGAATCAAGTAAGCATCGGCGGTGGCGAGTTCTCGACATTCGATGCTGACTTGCGCGTCGCTTTCGAATCTGACACACCGCTGGATCAACTTCTGCACTGCAGTGTCGATCGTTGCATGCGCCTGCCCCGCCAACATTCCAAGCTGCAGCAGGGCCTCGACGACTTGCAGGTTGTACTCGGTCTGCAACCGAGGCAGTAGGTCGTGGCGAAGCTGGTTTCGAGTGAATCGCTGGTCGTGGTTGCTGGTGTCACAGCGATACGTTTGTCCAATCGATTCGAGATAGGCAAGCACCTCAGTACGCCGAAAGTCCAGCATCGGCCGAATCAGGCTGAGCGCGGGGTTCAGCGGGCGGACTCGCGGGATGCCGGCCAGTCCTGTTAGGCCGGTGCCGCGCAGGATGCGGTGTAGGATGGTCTCCGCTTGGTCGTCGGCGGTGTGCGCGGTGACGAGATAGCGGGCACCGATTCGGTTGGCGGTCTCTTCCAGGAAGCGATAACGGGCAGTGCGGGCGGCGGCTTCGAGGCCGTCGTTACCGGGAGACTTTAACGCCGCGCCGTCTGCGCGGCCAATTTCTGCGGCAAATCCAAGGCTTTGACAAATATCGGCCACGAAAGCCTCGTCGGCATCCGACTCGGCCGCTCGCAGTCGGTGGTTGAAGTGGGCGACGATCAGCCGACCAGCCCCGTTCTGCTTTAGCGCCGCCATGCCGCGCAGCAGGGCCATGCTGTCCGCGCCGCCCGAAACGGCCAGCAGCACGGTTACGTCCTGCCAAGCCGCCACGGGCCAAGCCGCGGCCAGTTTGGCCTCGAAAAGTAACAATTGCAAGCCGGCATTGGTCGGTATAACTTCCCTACTCTTCCAAGACTTCGCCATAGGAAACTCTGGTATCAAGGTAGCCGAATTCGCCAGAATTTGGTTTTCGAGTTCCATACCAGTCCGGCCAGATTCTGGCGAATTCGGCTACCTTCGCTCGTATAACGAAATTTCAAAACCCGCGCGTCGGCCCAACGAATAGTTGCAGTTCGCTGAGACTCTGCTAACATACAGGCAAGCGTCGAGGCGACAAGATTGCCGCCGCCGGCGCGGGGTTTGCCCTCGGCGAGCGGACCAAAGGCCGATTCGCTAATCTTCGCGAAGCGGATCATGATCGGCTGCCTGAGGGAAAAATGTTCAAGAACGAATGTCTGCGGTAGGCCGGGGATGGCCCGCTGGCCGCGAGACAGTTGGAACTACGTTGTTGAGTTTGGATTGGTGCTGATACCCAACCCTTCGAGTGTAAGGCAGGACGATCGATGAACCTATTGCTCATCATTTTGCGGTTTCTGCTGGGACTTTTGCCACACAGAACGGCACGTTTGCAACCCATAGCGGCCGATCCGCACCGGGCTAAGCACTGCCGCGATGATTGGAATGCGACTTTCGTGCGCGTTCCCGGCTGGGGTTGGTTGACCTTGCGATTCCCGTTTTCCGATGGCCCGGCGGCCGACGACGCCCCTTTGGCGGGCTGCATACGCAGCAACTCCGATGGGCCAATGCGCGCTCAGGCAAACCGGCGGGTCGCATCATAAGCGATTCGCAGGCACGCCCTGCCGCGATCCAGGTCAAATTCAGCTAATCCACAACGGCGGTTTCTTACTGCTCGCGCTCACGCTTCCGCCTTTCGACATCGAGAGGCGTGGCGGCTTTCATGGCGGAAATGCGTCGCCTGATAAGCTCCCCTGACATGCCTAGACGATGTCGACGAGGGAGCGTGCTGTGGTTTCATATCCTGTTGTTACTGTGATCGTGATTGCCGTGGCGGTGCTATCCGTTGTGGCGGTGAAGTTCCTCGACCGGCTGCGCCGCAAAGATGTAGAAACTCAATCCCGCGAAATTCTTGAGCGGGCCCAGCGCGACGCGGCCAATCGGCTGAAAGAAGCCGAACTGGAAATCAAAGAGAAGGCGCTGACACAGAAAACTGAAACCGAAAACGAGTTGGCCGAAATTCGCGACGATTTGCGCGAACGCGAACGCTCGGTGGATAAACGTCACGAGGCGCTCGAGCAGCAAAGCGATGACCTCCGCAAACAAGAGCGGATCGTCGAGGGGACTCAGCGGCGGCTGGCTGAAAAGCTGGAAGACACCACTCGCCGCAACGAGGAATTGGGCAAGCTGATCGAAATGCAGCACCAGACGTTGCACCAGGTCAGCGGGCTCAGCCGCGACGAGGCGGCGCGCCGCGTGCTCGAAGCGATGGAGCAAGAGTTGAGCAAGGAAGCCGGCGCGATGATTATCAAACACGAACGGCGCATGGCCGAAACGTGTGAGCAGAAAAGTCGCGAAATGCTGCTGACCGCCTTGCATCGTTACGCCGCCGCGCACACCGCGGAATCGACGACCAGTACCGTCGATATTCCCAGCGACGAGATGAAAGGCCGCATCATCGGCCGCGAAGGCCGCAATATCCGGGCCTTTGAAAAGGAAACGGGAGTGGACGTGATCATCGACGATACGCCGGGCGTCGTGATCGTCAGCGGCTTCGATCCCGTACGCCGCGAAATCGCTCGCCTGTCGCTCAACAAACTGATCGCCGACGGCCGCATCCACCCCACGCGAATCGAAGAGGTGGTGGGCGAAACGCAAAAAGAAATCGAACAGTTCATTCAGAAGAAAGGAGAAGAGGCGGCACAGGAGGCCGACGTGCAGGGGCTGCATCAGCGGCTGCTGTACATGCTCGGCCGGATGCACTTCCGCACGAGTTACAGTCAGAACGTGCTGCGGCACAGCATCGAGGTGGCGTTTCTAACCGGCATGCTCGCGGAAATGATCGGCTTAAACGGCACGTTGGGGCGGCGCTGCGGGCTGCTGCACGACATCGGCAAGGCGGCGGACCACGAACTGGAAGGCGGCCACCCCAAGATTGGCGCCGATTTACTCAAACGGCACGGCGAGAAGCCCGAAGTCGTGCACGCCGCGCTGGGCCATCACGACGAGATCATTACCGAGTATCCTTACACCATGCTCGTCGCCACGGCCGATGCATGCAGCGCGTCGCGGCCCGGTGCGCGGCGCGAGTCGCTGGAACGATATATTAAACGCATGGAAGAGTTGGAGACGATCGCCAGCGGCTTCCCTGGCGTGGAACAAGCTTTCGCGATTCAAGCCGGCCGCGAGCTGCGCGTGATCGCCAGCGCGAAAGACACGGACGACACGAAAGCCGCGAAAATCTGCCGCGACATCGCCAAAGCTTTCGAAGAGCAGCTAACTTATCCAGGCGAAATCAAGGTCACCGTAGTCCGCGAATCGCGATTCACGGAACTGGCACGATAGTGGAGTACAGCGAGTGCGCATCTTGCTCATCGGCGATATCGTGGGGAAGCCGGGCCGGCAGATTGTGGTCCGCGCACTGGCCGGACTCCGCCGCCGCGAGCAAATCGACTTGGTCATCGCCAACGCCGAAAATGCCGAAGGCGGCTCGGGCCTCACGCCGGCCATCTACCGCGAACTAATCGCGGCCAGCGTCGATTGCATTACGCTGGGCGATCACATCTACCGCAAGAAGGAAATCTCCGAGACGCTCAGCGCCGAATCCAACATCGTCAAGCCGGCGAATTATCCGCCAGCCGCACCCGGTAAGACCTGGGCTGTGGTAACCGCGGCCAACGGCGTGCCGGTGGCCGTCTTCAGCTTGCTCGGTCGCGTCTTCATGCGGCCGGTCGATTGCCCGTGGCGAGCCGCCGACCGCACGCTGGCCGAGATTCCTGCGCACGTGAAAGCCATCGTGCTCGATTTTCACGCCGAGGCGACCAGCGACATGCAATTGATGGGCCGCTACTTGGACGGCCGAGTCAGCGCGGTGCTGGGCACGCACACGCACGTGGCTACTGCCGACGAGCAGATTTTTCCCGGCGGCACCGCCTTTCAATGCGACGTCGGCATGACCGGCCCTCATGAAAGCATCCTCGGCCGCAAGATCGACCGCGTGTTAGAGACGACCCTGAACTTCACTCCCACTTACTTCCAAGTCGCCACCGGCGACGTCCGCCTGTGCGGCACGCTGGTCGACATCAACAGCGAAACCGGCCACGCCACCGCCATCCGTCGGCTCGTGGTCACTGAATCGGAAGCCGACCAACTTGCGCTGTTGGTTCGCGATTCAACGAAGCCGCGCGCATAAGTGTGGCACGCCCGGCCGTTGTCTCTGCCAAGGAAAACGCTTCCGGTTACAGGTACTTAGCGGACTCCGGCCTACATATCGTTGCGGCTGAGCCAGTTTTGCGAAACGTCGGCGGCGATGTCCGACAAGATCGATTCGAACTCGTTGCCGCGACCACCTTCATCGCTCAACGGCGTGCCCTGTAACAGCATGTTGTTGGACTTTTCCGTGGAACGAGAAGCCGTGTTGCTCTGTAGCCTGACTCTCCGAGTCGGGTCGTCGCTGCGGGCAATGGATGTAATCTCGTCTGGCAACTGCCGCCGCGTCGGGAAGGATTTTTCTACGCCAGCCATTTTGGACGGTTGCTTGGTGGCCTCGCTCATGGCGACGTCGCTGCGGAAATAAAAATCGACGATTGCCGATTCGCCTTCGGCACGATCGTTGTCGGCCGCAATTGTCGTCTCGCCTTCACCCGCAGCTTGATCGTTGGCCGCCGTGTTTGGCGTCGCAGCGGCTTCGCCTTCGCCGCCCGCGCCGGCCTGCGAGCGCAGATGGTGGATGGTGACAAACACGTCGAAATTGGTAATGCTGCCGTTGCCGTCGACGTCCAAATACAAGGGCGGGTTTTGGGCGTCGGCCGCGGCGTTGGGCAAGGGACCAGCGCCGTGCTGGCGCAGATAGTGGATGAGCAGAAACACGTCCATCGGTACGACGGAGCCGCTGGCGTCGACGTCGAACGGATTGTTCGGATTCGTGTAACTCCGCACGCCGCCGGTCGTGCCCTGGTCCGACTGGATCGGGTCGGGGCTTTCCTCCGGGGTGCTGGTTGTGGTTTGAATCGGCGGATCGGGGTTTTCCGCCGTGGTGCCGGTTGCTGTCTGGATTGGCGGGTTGGCGTTTTCCTCCGGCGTGCTGGTTGCGGTTTGAATCGGCGTGTTCGGGTTTTCCTCCGCTGTGCTGGTCGCGGTTTGAATCGGCGGGTCGAAGTTGCCCACGACCGGAGCGGCGAATTCGTCGCCGAACAAGGCAAACAGGTCGTTGCCGAACGGCACCGGTGTGAAGTTGATCACACTGGCGCCGGTAATCGGATCGGCGTGAATCCGGCCGGTGCCCGCCGCCCCGCCCGTGACGAGCGAAGCGCCGCCGGAAACGAGCACGTACCACTCGGCGCCTTCGCCCGGCGTCACGCCGCTGCGGTCGGGCGTCCACAGGCCGATGTCGGTGAAGCCGTCGCCGTCAAAGTCCGCGGCAATCGGCCGCTCGCGCACGCCGATGAAGCCGAAG
>JBGTKH010000141.1:0-4056 GCA_041744735.1 Pirellulaceae bacterium
ATCGGCGGTGATCCTGCCACCGTGAGCTTCCACGATCCGCTTGCACACGGATAAGCCCAGGCCGATGCCGGTTTCTTTGGTGCTCACGAATGGGTCGAAGATCCGCTCGCGTAAGTCTTCCGGCAAGCCGCGGCCGTTGTCGGAAACCTCAAGCAGTAATTGCGGGCCGTCGAGCAGCGGGCCGACAATTGGCGATTCATGGCAGGCTTGACGCTTTATGCCTGTCGCCTGCATGTGCACCGTCACGTTTCCGCCGCCTGGCAGCGCGTCGAGTGCATTGAGCAGCAGGTTCAGCAGCACCTGGCGGATCTGAATCGGGTCCGCTTCAGCGATCAGCGGTTCGCCCGGTTGATCGTACTCGATCCGCACGCCCTGTTGCGCGGCGGGGCCGGTCACCAGATGCACGGTTTGGTCGACAAGGGTGCGGACGTCGAACGATTTCTTCTCCAACTTCGGCGGCCGAGCAAAATCCAAAAACGTTTGAATGAGATGCTCCAACCGCGTGATTTCCTCCTCGAGCACAATTAGGTCGCGGCCGCGCAGCGCCGGGTCGCCCGTTTGCTCGGCGGCGGCTTGCACTAAAATTTTCATCGCGGTCAGCGGATTACGCAACTCGTGAGCCATGCCGGCCGCAAGTTGTCCGACCGCGGCCAGTTGCTCCGACCGCAAGGCTTCATGCTGGCTCTGCTGCAATCGCTCGACGACGGCATTCGTCTCGTCGGCGATCGTGCGCATCACGGTTTCCAATTCCGACAAGTCAGTGCTGGCCGTCAGATTGATCGGACCCACGACCTCGTTCAACTTGCCCGCCGTGTCTCGGATCGGCACGCTGAGTTGAACGAGCGATCGGCTAATTCCGCGCGCGATCCCGAAGCCGGCCAACAAGCCGGCCACAGCCCCGCACGATCCGAGCGCCAGCAGTCCCAGCCCAATCCGATCGGCCAACACGCGATTGTCCTCGGTGTGCTGGAGGACCGTCGCCCGATTGTAATCAAGCAGTTTCTGAGCCGGCGCCAGCACCTCGTCGGTCAGTTCGCCTACCAGCGAAAGGACCTGCTGATCAACATCGGCTGAATTCGGCTGATCCAGAATCGCATTGAACGCGATTGAGAAGCGGTCGTGACTCGTCCGCGTGCCAGCGAGCAACTGGTGCACCTCGCGTGCTGTCGATGGCGTCGCATCGTGGAGTGCTGCCAGTTGTTCCAGTATGTCCACCGTTTCCTTTCGCACATTGGCCGCCGCCGCCAGATACGATCGATCCTTCGTACGAGCAAAGCGGTTCAATTCGGCTCGCACGTCCAGAATGCTGCGGACCAGTTTTTCGCTGGCTTGGGCGCAGGCCAACTCTTGCGCCAGCAACTCCGAAACATCCTTGTTCAACCGATGCACGTACCAAGCCGCCGCGCCGCCAACGAACAGCAGCAACAAGCTGATTACCGTCACCGGCGCTGTAATCAACAGCGTAAAGCGTGAACACATGCCCGCCGATTATACCAAACGGGGTCGGGGATACGATTCCAGCGAATCAACGACGGTAATCGCCGCCGTTCAAACTGTGAATCACCGCCTTCTGCCACGCTTGCAGTTCGGTTTTCATCTTTTCGACACGCGCCGAGTCAGTCGGGGCGAGGTCTGATTTCTCTTGCGGGTCGGTGGAGAGAACGAACAGCGCGTAGCTGGCGGGGCCGGATTTGGTTGGGATGCGATGCAGCTTAAAACTGTTGTCGATCCACGCGGCGTGGCCGGGCGGGTCGGTGTCGGAGTATTTTTCATGGATCGTCGCCGCGTCGGCGTCGCGGCGGTCGGGAGGCAGGGGTTGGCCGGCGGCTTGGTGGCGGGCGAGTTCGTCGATCAGTTCGGCGCTGCGCACGGGGCGGCCGCCTTCGGGATAGACCCAGAAGCCCAGCGGCTTGGGGCGCTGCGGCATTTGGCCTTCGATCAGCGGCAGCAGGCTGATACCGTCCAGCGGTTGCGTTTGATTGGACACCTTGACGCCGGCGATATCCAGCAGCGTGGGATAGATGTCGACGGTGCTGCCGGCCACATCGCTGTGTGCTGCGACCTTGATGCGCGCGGGCCACTCGATGATCGTGGGCACGCGGATACCGCCTTCCCACAGGCTGCCTTTCTTGCCCGACAAGCCGCCGGTCGAGCCGGGTCCTTGGGCACCGTTGTCGCTGGTGTACCACAGCAGCGTGTTGTCGGCGATGTTCAGCTTACGCAACTCGCCGCGCAGATGGCCCATCGCGCGGTCGATGGCGGTGATCTCGCCGTAGTAGTTTTGCAACGGGGCGGGCAGGTCTTTGTACAGCGCACGGTCCTCGGCCGTCGCCACGTGCGGGCTGTGCGGCGAGCCGAACCAGATCACGGCCAGAAACGGTTGCCGCCGCTCGGCCGCGCCGCGGATGAACCGCAGTGCCGCGTCGACGGTCACTTGCGAGCCCTCGCCGCGCGTTTCGACCGGCTTGCCGTTGTGGCACATCTTCGGATCGTTCTCGAAGAAGTTAGGGCTGGAGAACCACTCGTCGAAGCCGCTGTTGCCGGGACAAACCGGGCTGTCGGCGCTCACCGAACCCAAGTGCCACTTGCCGAAATGCCCGGTCGTGTAGCCCGCCGTCTTTAGCGCCTCGGCGATCGTCACTTCCTGCGGGCGCAGCGTATGTCCCCACGAAAAACAGCCGAAGCGATTCGGATGCCGGCCGGTCATCACGCTGCCGCGCGTGGGCGAGCACACGGGCGCCGCGGCGTAAAACCGATCCAGCCGCAAACAACTGGCCGCCATCTCGTCCAACACCGGCGTCTTCAGCCGCTCGTGCCCGTTATAACCCACGTCGCCCCAACCCTGATCGTCGGCCATGCAGAGAATGAAGTTGGGTCGGTCGGCCGATGCAGTCTCTTGCTCGGCGATCGACATTTGTGAAAGAGCAGCGAGGCCAATACATGCGACTATTGATAAACCAAAGCGTTTGTTCATGTATTTCTCCATGTGCGTTGAAGTGAATGAGTATTGATATGCACCCGAGCGCATTACAGCGGCGGGTTTGCTAGTACATCTTCGAGCCGCTCGAGCACGCCAATTTGTTCGCCCCAATGGCGCATGTACGATTCATCCAGTTGCCCTTGCGTGAACAAAATGTCGCCAATGTCGGCAATATCGCGCGGGCGGTTGGCGAGCAATTTCAGCAAGATCAGATCTTCCGGACTCACGATCCATGCGGGCGTGGCCTCGATCTGTATTGGCTGGCGACGCGAGAGCAGTTCCTCTTGGAAACGGGACTCCGCAAGAAAAACATCGATGTCAATGCCATGTCCTGCCAAGTACAAGCGGAACTTGACAACGGGCATTCCGGCCACTTGGTCAACCCATCCGGTCGTGTAGGCGTCAGGCACTGTGTAACCCAAAGCGCGAACGGCGTCGTACAACTCCGGCAATTGACTGCGGTCAATTGCGATGGTAATGTCGACGTCGTGAGTGGGCCGCGGAATTCCGTGCACGCGAACGGCCAAGCCACCCATGATCGCGTAGAGGACCGACAGTCGCTCAAAAAGTTGGGCGAAGTCGCGCAAGGCATCGTTAAGGTCCGTCATCGGAATTCCGTGTACGTGCAATTCCTTCCAGCATCCGCTGATTACGCAGGTCGTTTTGTAACCGAAGTAATTCGAATCGGCGGGTCACTTGCTCGGGCGTGCCTGTTAACAAATAGGGCGTCGCGTCGTGGATCATTCCGAGCGTGATCCGCAGTCGCTGAGACGGCGTCATGCGTCGGTACTCTTCCAAAGATTCACGGCTGAGCATCATTCACCTCTCGCGGAAAAGCACTACGGTTCGGAAGTCTTTTGACCAGGAACAACTTTCACAGTCACCGGCACGTCGTTGCTGCGGACAACCGACTTGGGATCTTGCGGGTTCGTCTGCGACGTTGCGGTGAGTTTCACGTCTTTCAACTCGGCGGGCTTGGCGTCCGAGGGAAAACTGACCGGCAGCGTGAAATCGGATTGATCGGCGGAGACCACGATCTGCGGCGGCGGGTAGCCTTCGGGCAGGCCGGTGAGGGT
>JBGTKH010000142.1:0-7887 GCA_041744735.1 Pirellulaceae bacterium
TGAGCGGGCTGCCGAAGCCGTCGGTTTCTTCGAGGCATTGCCAGGCGGTGTAGAGGTAGTGGGTGGTGCCGTTGGGGATGTTTCCCGATAGGCCGCCGTTGGAGACGATCTTTTGGATGCGGCGGGCGGTGGCGTCGTAGGCGTAGTCGCCGATCAAAGAACCATCCGACTTACGCCGGACGTTCGCCAATCTATTCAGCGCATCCCAAGTGTAGAGGCGCGTGCCGTCGTCGAGTAAATTGCCGTTCAGGTCGTAGCTGAAGGGCGTGGCGTCTCGCTTGGTGATTTGGTTCAGCGCGTTGTGCTGGCGGATTTCGGTGGTTTGGCTGCCGCCGACGGGTTCGAATGTCGTGCGGCGCCAATTGCCGAGGCCGTCGAGGTCGTAAGTGCGGCTCTGATCGGTGTTGGGCAGCGTGATCGGCGTTTCGATGCCGCCTCCGCCGAGATTGTTCTTTCCGCCGGTACTGGTCAGCACGCCGCGCTGGTATTGGCGCAAGCGGTCGATGGAATCGTAACCGCCTTGCGGCGTGCCGTTGGCGAACGGTTCGTACAGGTGGCTGCGGGATTCGGCGTGCAGGTGGCGTTCGAAGAATTTGTTCGACGAGCGGTCGAAGGCGGCGGTGAAACCGACGATGGGAGTGGTATTCAGGTAACCGAACGTGAGCGGGTTTAAAGCGCCAGTCAAGTAGCGCTTGGTGACTATGCGGCCGGCGCCGTCGTAGCCTAGACGGTTCGACGATTGATCGCCCCACGGCGGAATGACTTGGCCTTGCCAGCCGACTTCGGTTTGCCCTTCCTGGATCGACGAGCGGGTCCGGGCGTTGTTCATTTGGGTGCAGATCAGACCGTTGCCCATGACCAGTTCGGCCACGCGCGACGGGCCGAAAAACCGCCAAGCGGCGATCGTCCCGCCGCCGGTGTCGGAAACGTCGGTGCGGCGGTAGAGCAAGTCGTAAGTGTTGTCAATCTGCCGGCCGTTGGGGAATGTGAGTTGGCCGATCGGATGCGAAGCGAAGGCAGTCGTGGTCACGTTCTGCGTGCCAAGCGTGTAGGTTTGTGAGTCTTCAACCACGCGGCTAAGCGAATCGTAGAACATTTGCACGGTCGCGTCGGTCGCGCCGAGCGTGTCCATCGCTTGCGTTTGACGCGTCAGGCCGTCGTATTGGAACGATTGCGCATCGGTGCCGACAACGCCCGCGGCCTTGGTGATGTCGCATTGAGTCTTGCGCCCCAAGGCGTCGAAGGTGTTTTCCATCACGGAACCGTTTTCGTCGGTGAATTGAACCACGTCACTGGCCTCGTTGTAGACGCGAACGCGAGTGGAACCGTCGTGGAAGCGCATCACGGATTGGTGTTTCGGGGAGCTTCAGTCCCATCCATCTTCGTACGCTCTGAGTTGCATTTCACCGGGCCAAACCAGAAACATGAATCCGACACGACGGCACGTGCTGTCGTAGTCGCTGAATACCTTCGGGCGTAACATTAGTGTTAGCGACATTTAATTCTTGTAGACGATTCATTCCCTCGAACGCGCGTAACCCGTCGTCGGAAATTGCTGTGTAAGAAAGGTCCACCGCCGTTAATCCCGCAAACTGCGCAAGAACCTCCATGTCGGGGTTTACGATCGGTGTCTCGCGTAGGCTCAGATTATCAAGCCGTGGTAGTTCCGTCAATCTCGCCAGTCCCGCGCCAGTAATGCGCGTTCGGTCCAATCGTAATTCGATTAGTTTCGTCAACTTACGAATCTGGTCCATGTCTTCGTCGCAAACTTGCGTGCCTGATAGGTGTAGTCGGCACATGTTGGACAAGACTACAATATGACGAAGCCCCGCGGACGATACGCGTGTATCGGAGATATCTAGTTCATAAAGAGATTTTGATTTGCTTATGAGCGCCAAGCCATCATCGGTAATCCGTGTGCCCGCGAGGTGAAGACGCAGCAACGGTGGATCGTTAAGTGCCGCTAAAAATCTTAAATCTTGATCTTGAATCGGCCTCCGTGACAGGTTGACGTCTCGCAGACGCATAGCGACCACACCCCCGGATTTTACAATCGACACTTCCTGGGAACTCATAGGTGCAAGTCCGATGATCCCCCCTAATCTCAGGATTTCGTCAATCGCCCATTGTTCAGGAACAGCGGGTTCCGCTAAATGCGCTGTACCACACGTGAAGACGACAACACAGAACACAGAAGCAGATACGATCGTTATCTCGGGCATCTTCATAATGGGTTCCTAGCGTAAGTCTAGCTAGGGTTTGCCTCTTCTGATGGTTATAAGTTATACTCGTGAAACTTTCAGCGCGAAACCGCCCCCCGAGCTAGCACATGTGAAATAAGATCCATGGGCGGGTTAGGATCGAGAATTGTACCTAAAGCGGCTGGTGTCGCCTTGCAGTCACAAAAAAAGTACTCTCTTGGATCTATAAGAGGAAATGGTGGGGGAGGTATGCCTGGAATCTGGGGTGCCGGAACGCCTCTAACTAGGATGATTTGTGGAACACACTCCTCACCTGGATTTGGACATAACCCGATGCACGTAATGCACACCAACAGACCGAGTGGTGATTCGGCCTGAAGACCGTGGGGACAAGGAGGAGGTCCGAAAATGGGTAAATTGATCTCGGCACTTGCAGTTGTACAGCTATCGCATTCATTAACACTTTCTATGCTCGTCGCAACCCTACCGAATGTATCTACGTTGCGAACAGGATTACTATGCACAAAGGCGTACAACCCTCGTTCGCTTCTTCCTGTTAACATGTAATTCCACTTTGTCGCCGTGTCCTGGAAATCTTGATTGAACAGTTCCGGATCGCGTGACGTAAAACGGCCAGCCTGTGACAGATACCAGCGTGATCGGTAGAAATATAAGTGACCATCGCTATCAAAGCGCCTCCCCGTGAATATGAATGCGCACGTCGGATTGTCACTTTGCACCGCATCATCCGCCCACCAGTTGTTGCCCGTGCCGGGGGCGGTGAAGATGAGGGTGTTGCCGTAGGCGTCGGTGTCGTAGGCTTCAATGATGTTGGCAGAGCCATCGGTCAGGGCGGTGGTGCGGTAGAGGAGGTCGGTGAGTGGATAGTAATCGCCGGCGCCGTGGTTGTTGATGGTGGTTAGCAGTCGCTGCTGTAAGAGTTCGTCGATGTAGATGCCCCAGACGTATTGCTTGAGGGGGCTGCCGAAGCCGTCGCATTCTTCCACGCATTGCCATCCGGTGTAGAGGTAGTGGGTGGTGCCGTTGGGGATCGTGCCACTGAGGCCGCCGTTGGTGACGACTTTGCGGATGCGGCGGGCGGTGGCGTCGTAGGTATAGTCGCCAATCACCAGACCATCCGACTTACGTCGGACGTTCGCCAATCGGTTGAGGGCGTCCCACGTGTAGAGGCGGATGCCGTCGTCGAGGAGGTTGCCGTTTAGGTCGTAGCTGAAAGGCGTGCTGTCGCGACTGGTGATTTGGTTCAGGGCATTGTGTTGGCGGACTTCGGTGGTTTCGGCGCCGCCAACGGCTTCGAATGTTGTGCGCCGCCAGTTCCCGAGCCCGTCCAAATCGTAGGTGCGGTTCTGGTCGGTGTTGGGCAGGCTGATTGGCGTTTCGATGCCGCCACCGCCCAAATTGTTGTTACCACCGGTAGCGCTGAGGACGCCGCGCTGGTATTGGCGTAGGCGGTCGATGGAATCGTAGCCGCCTTGTGGCCTGCCGTTGTTGAACGGTTCGTAGAGATGGCTCCGCGATTCGGCGTGCAGGTGACGTTCGAAGAATTTGTTGGATGAACGGTCGAACGACGTGGTGAAGCCGACGACCGCGGATGAGTTGAGGTAGCCGAATGTGATCGGATCGACGCCGTCGGCAAGGTAACGCTTGGTGATCATGCGCGATGCGCCGTCGTAGCCGAGGCGGTCAGAGGACTGACCGCCCCACGGTGGCGTGACCTGACCTTGCCAGTCATCTTCGGTTTGATTCTCTTGGATTGATGAGCGCGTACGGTCGTTGTTCATTTGCGTGCAGATCAGACCGTTGCCCATTGTTAGTTCCGCGACGCGCGAGGGGCCGAAGAATTGCCACGCGGCGATGCTGCTGCCGCCCGTGTCGCTAACGTCGGTGCGGCGGTAGAGCAAATCGTAGGTGTTGTCGATCTTGCGGTTATTGGGGAACTGTAGCTGGCTGATGGGATGCGACGAGAAACCAGTCGTGGTTACGTTTCGCGTGCCGCCGGTGTACGCTTGCGAATCTTCGATAACCCGATTGAGCGAATCGTAAGACATTTCCACGGTCGCATTGGTCGCTCCGACGGTGTCGATGGATTGCGTTTGGCGCGAGAGGCCATCGTACTCGAACGATTGTTCGTCAGTACCGACGACACCCGCGGCCTTGGTAATGGTGCAGGCAGTTTTTCGGCGCAAGGCATCGAACGTGTTGTCGAACACGGAACCATTTTCGTCGGTGAATTGAATCACGTCACTGGCCTCGTTGTAGACGCGAATGCGAGTCGAACCGTCGTGGAAGCGCATGACGGTCTCTCGGTCCAGTGTATCATACTCATAATCCGTTACGTCACCCCGGTCATCGACCAGCCGTTTGACGCGGCTGTTGGCGTCGTAGAAGGTTGTGGTTACGATCGACGCGCCGCCGAAGGGCAGCAGTGTTGTGCCGGCGTGGGGCGGGTTTTCCCCCAGGCCCGCAATTCGCAGGTGCTGTTGGACTTGTGTCGTGCGGCTGGCGCCGTCAAAGACGGTGATCGTGCTGTTGCGTTTGGGGTCGATGGCGAGCGTTGGGTTGTGGCGCGAGTCGTAGCCGGTGAGCGTGAAGATCGTCTCGGCGTCGGACAGATCGGCGCTGAAGAAATGGCACGCAATAACTTCCGTAGCCGAAGTCGTGAGACTTCGGTCCGAACTCTCACGAGTTCGGCTACATCGGGAACTTATTTCGCCACCGTTCCTGAGCGTGCCTGTCGCGCCTTGATCGGCGCGGACTACCAGGCGGTTGAGCGAATCGTAACGCATGGCCGAGCGGAACGTTTCGTCGGCCACGACAGGCTGCGTGATCGTGCATTTTTCGATGCGGGTGTTGAAAATCACGTTGCTGTTGCCGTCGTATTTGTATTGCATCACATTGCCCAGCGCGTCGGTTTCCTGGATGCGGCGGTTGGCGCCGTCGTAAGTGCCGGTTGTCTGGCCGGTCGAGGCCGGCTTGCACGAGGACATCGTGTTCATCGGTTCAGGCAAGCTGGGCTTTCCCGAGTCCGCATTGTTCGCCATGGCGTTGGGCTGCGACATGATCAATGTCGGCCGCGAGGCAATGCTGGCCGTCGGCTGCATCCAAGCGCTCAAATGCCACACCGGTCATTGCCCCACCGGCATCGCCACGCAGAATCGCTGGTTGATGAGCGGCCTGGACCCGACGCTGAAATCGGCGCGGCTGGCCTTACATCGTCACGCTACGCAAGGAACTGTTGCAGTTGAGCCGCGCCTGTGGCCTGCCGCATCCGGCGCTGGTCAGCATGCAGCAGTTCGAGATCCTGGACGAACGCTTCCGCGCCGTCAGCGCCGCCGAGTGTTTTGGATACGACCCCGCCTGGGGCCTCCCCTCCAGCAACGACCAACACAACATCCGCCACATCATGACCGCTACCCCGCCCGCAGCCCCCACGCCGCTCGCCTCGGCCGTGTGACACGCGTTGTTACGGCGTCGACTGCGTAGCTAATAGGGGCGGATCCTCGCCGTCACCAATTCTTCAAGCCAACTTTGGAGAATTCAGTTTCCACAAGCACGTCCAATTCTGGCCCAGACACTTCATCGCCAAAGCTGTACAGACAATACGATGACTTGAGCACGACTTCGTCGATTATGCCAGCGTCCAGAGAAAACGCGATGCACGTGATCTGTTCCTTTTCGAGCACAATCAATGCAATGCCGTATGACCTTGCCAATGCAATGGCACCCACCGCAAACCCTTTTCTCGTGACGATCGTGCCTTTGTGAGCGCCGACTTGCGTCATCTTGTCATGGAACTCTTCGACTTCATCTACAGTTACATTTCGTGTGGGGTAGTCTTTGCATTCCCAAATCCAAATCAACGTCGGGCGATCGGCATTCGGGAACGGCCAGACTTCAATGCTGACATCGAATGTGATGTTCGACCCTCTCAGTTTCGAAAAGTACCGCGGGCGCGAAACCACGCGTGCTGTAGCGGGGTTGAGACCGAAGTTGCGGATATGGATTTCCCTTTGGAGGTAAGCGGCGATCTCTGATTCGAAGTCCTGCCAAGGCAGCGGCTTGGGCATCATCCGCTCTTCAAGCTTCTCGAAATTAGAACGGTTGTCTGGCATATGAGCATTTAGCCTCGTACTCTGCTACCGACTTTCAAGTTAGGCCGACGCGCTTCACTCGCTAGGTTTTTGGCCGCGAATGTTGGACTGGTTGGGTCGGCGAATTGGGGAAATGGCTTTCGTGTCCTTCGTCGGCATCGGCTGTCAATCATTTTAGGTTAGCCAGCGGGTTGCCGCGCGTGAACTCTTGGTCTATTTTGCGAACCGCGTGCATAGGCGGTCGAGATGAGCTCAACCACGATGCATGCGCAGGTCCGTAGGAGGATTCAACATGTTTCGACTTTTTGCCATGATACAGACCGATTGGCGTCTGTCACTGCCACATCGTTTACGGCACGTCGCGACCACGCTGGTCACCACGCTTTTTGCGGCTGCTTTTTCGCATTTCGTCCTTGCCCATGATGCTCCCACTGAAGCACCTCGGCCGAATATTGTCTTGATCATGTCAGACGACATGGGGTATTCGGACATCGGCTGTTACGGCAGCGAGGTGCGGACGCCGACGTTGGATAAGCTGGCGGCGGACGGGGTGCGGTTTACTCAGTTTTATAACACGGCCCGCTGCTGTCCCACGCGGGCGGCGCTGTTGACTGGGCTGTATCAGCATCAGGCGGGCGTCGGGCACATGATGGGCGATTATGGGCTGGCGGGATATCGCGGCGACTTGAATCGCAACTGCATGACGATTGCCGAGGTGCTGAAGTCGGCGGGCTATGCGACGTATATGACCGGCAAGTGGCACGTCACTCCACAGGTCCGGCCGAAGTCGGAGGACGAGAAGTACAACTGGCCGCTGCAGCGCGGCTTCGACCGCTTCTACGGGACGATTCACGGCGCGGGGTCGTTCTTCGATCCGAATTCGCTCACGCGCGACAACACGCTGATCGCGCCGGACGCGGACGATTACTACTACACCGACGCGATCAGCGACAACGCCGCGAAGTTCATCGACGAGCACGACCGCAAGCGGCCATTTTTCCTGTACGTGCCCTACACCGCCGCGCATTGGCCGATGCACGCCAAGCCGCAGGACATCGCCAAGTACAAAGGCCACTACGACGCAGGCTGGGACAAACTGCGGTCTGAGCGCTATCAGCGGATGATCGACATGGGGCTGATCCCGGCCGACTGGAAACTGTCGCCGAACGTGCAGGACTGGAATAAGGCGAAGGACAAGGAGTGGCACATTCGCCGCATGGAAGTCTACGCGGCAATGATCGACTGCATGGACCAAGGCATCGGCCGCATCGTCGCGGCGCTGGAGCGCAGCGGGCAGTTTGATAACACGCTGATTCTGTTCCTGCAAGACAACGGCGGCTGTGCGGAAGAGTTCGGCAGCACGGGGCCAATCAAGCCCGATCCGTCGCAGCCGGTGGTGCTGCGGCCAATGAAGCCCGGCGAGTTGCAATTCGACATGATCCCGAAGGTCACTCGCGACGGCCGACCCGTGCGCACCGGTTACGGTGTAATGCCCGGCGCGGCGGACACGTACGTTGCTTACGGCCAGCAATGGGCCAACGCGTCGAACACACCGTTCCGCTTGTACAAGCATT
>JBGTKH010000143.1:0-6079 GCA_041744735.1 Pirellulaceae bacterium
TGTTGATCGTGGCACCCGGCGTTGGTGTGCAGGGCGGCGTGGCGAAGTCGCCTGTCTCGCAAGTCGACCTGTTCCCGACGTTGGCCGAGTTGTGCAACATCGAAACGCCCGCGAACGTGCAGGGCCAGAGTCTTGTGGCGATGATGAAAGACCCATCGGTCACCGGCCGCGGCTGGGCCATCACACAAGTCAGCCGCGGCGGCGGCCCGGCGCGAGCCACCGTTACATCCGACGTCAGCTCCGACAGCAATCACTTCTTTGGCTACAGCCTGCGCACACCGCGCTGGCGTTACACCGAATGGGACGAAGGCCGCCAAGGGCGCGAGCTCTACGACCACGACACCGACCCGCGCGAGTTGACGAATCTCGCCGACAACGCGGCTCACGCGCAAACCGCCGCCGACCTCTCCCAACAACTTCGCGCCGCAGTAACGACCACCTTCCCCAAGTCCGGCAAAACTCCGGAAATTCAATCGGGTGTTTGGGCGCCGAATCTCACAGAACCGTAAGTGGCGGTATAATGAAGCCGGACGTGGCAAGCGGTGCGTTGCACGAGGAGGACGCAATGGAGATCCTTACCATGGGCAAGGTAGTTGTCCCGGCGAAAATCGAGAACCTGTCTGATGTGTACCTCGCTGAACGCGAGTTCTTCGGTGCGGAGCAAGTCCGTTCGATCGACGTCTCAGATGCCTTGGTGGACACAGGCGCAACGATGTTGTCCGTTCCCAAGCAATTGGTATCGCAACTCGGCCTCAAGCATGTCCGCTCGCGTCAGGCACGCACCAGTGCGGGTACCGTATCCTTTGGTGTTTACGAGGCCGTGCGGCTGACGGTCATGGGACGCCAGTGCACAGTCGACGTCGCAGAAGTGCCCGAGGATTGCCCGGTGCTAATCGGACAGGTACCTTTGGAGTTGCTCGACTTCGTCGTTGACCCCGCGGGACAGAAGCTTATCGGCAATCCCGAGCACGGTGGGCAGCATATGATGGATATGTATTAGAATGCGTCGCGACAAACAAACTCTGCCCCTCTTTGCGGTCATTTGTCTGTTCATCACCGCGGCCGTTGCTGCCAGCGACGAATATAGTGCCGACGAGCGGGCGCATTGGTCGTTGCAGCCGCGCGCACGGCCGGCGGTTCCTTCGTTCGACGAGGCGAGCGATCGAGATTGGATCAGCACGCCCGTCGATGCGTTCATGTTGTCGAAGCTCAAGCAGAGAGACTTGCAACCGGCGGGCGAAGCCGATCGGGTAACATTGATTCGGCGAGTGACGTTCGGCTTGACCGGATTGCCGCCGACGCCGGAAGAGATCGCGGCATTTTTCCATGACGCGTCGCCGGATGCTTATCAGCGATTGGTGGACCGGCTGCTGGCAAGTCCGCGTTACGGCGAGCATTGGGGACAGCATTGGCTGGACGTCGTGCGTTACGCCGAGACGGAAGGTTTTGAATACGACCGGCATCGTCCGGGTGCATGGCGATATCGCGATTACGTGATCGGCGCATGGAACGGTGACAAGCCGTACGATCAGTTTGTGACAGAGCAACTGGCGGGCGACGAGATGGTCTCTCGACCGCTTTCCACGCCGGAAGATGCGCAGCGCATTTCTCTGGTCGCGGCCGGTTTTCATCGGCTGGGGCCGGTGCGGCGTAATGCGGGAAATGCGGACGTGGCGTTCAGCCGCAACGAAGTGCTGACCGAGATGACGGACATCATCGGCACGGCGCTGTTAGGTATGACGCTCGGTTGTGCCCGCTGTCACGACCACATGTTCGATCCGATCCGGCAGAAGGATTACTACCGGATGCAGGCATTTCTGGCGGCAACGCACGAACATGATCTCTGGCTGGCACCGCTCAACGAGCAGCGGACATGGCAAGCGCGGCTGGACAAGGTGAATGGCGAGATTCAAAAAGTCAAAGAGTTGCTCGAACAGGCCGATGCGGCGACTCGGCCGCAGCTTGAACAGCAATTGAAAGACCTCGAATATCAACTGCCGCCGCCGCTGGATACGATTTCGAGCGTGCGCAATGTGGATGAACAGCGCACGCCGATTCACGTGCTGTCGCGAGGTGACGCCGGCAAACCGGGCGACGCCGTTGGGATGCGAGTGCTCGGCGTGCTGCTGCCGGACGCCGCGGCTGAATTGCCGGCCGATTCCGCTCAACCTAAAACAAAGCTGGCCGAGTGGCTCATCGAGCCCGACCATCCGCTGACGGCGCGAGTGATCGTCAACCGCATCTGGCAGTATCACTTTGGCACAGGGTTGGTCCGCACGCCGAACGATTTCGGATTGAACGGCGACCGCCCAAGTCATCCCGAGCTGCTCGATTACTTGGCCAACGAATTGGTGGACGGCGGCTGGCGGCTGAAAAGTATTCATCGGTTGATCCTGCTTAGCAGCACCTACCGCCAGTCCTCGCGCCGGCCAGACGAAACTGCGGCGATTGAGATCGATCCAGGCAATCGGCTGCTGTGGCGATTCCCGCGACGGCGCTTGCAGGCGCAGGAAATTCGCGACGGCATGCTGATGATCGCGGGCCGTTTAAATCTGCGGTCCGGTGGGCCGAGCGTGATGGTGCCGGTCGAGCAAGACCTGGTGAATTTGCTGTATAAACCATCGCAGTGGGAAATGGCGTCCGATCCGGCCGATCATCATCGCCGCTCGGTTTATTTGATTGCCAAACGCAACTTGCGTTTGCCGTTCATGGAGGTCTTCGACCAGCCCGATTTACAAACCAGTTGTGCACGCCGGGAATCGAGCACACACGCGCCGCAAGCGTTGGAGCTATTGAACGGGGAACTGGCGAACGAATTGGCGGCGGCGCTGGCTCAGCGGCTGATCGACGAGGCCGGACCGGACGCGAGCCGTCAAGTTGAGCGCGCTTTCCTGATCGCGGCGGGCAGGCCTCCGACGGATCGTGAGCGGCGATTAGCACTAGAGTTTCTCTCGCAACAACCGCTGCAAGAGTTCGCGCTGGCGATGTTTAACCTGAATGCCTTTTTGTATGTAGATTAGCAGCTATTGAAACTTCGTAGCTTGGGTCCATTGACCCGAGCAATAACTACCGCGAATTTCTCGGGTCAATGGACCCGAGCTACGTAGATTGCGGGACGACGCATGAACGAATTCCCCTGCTGTGCGAAAACGCGACGCGGCTTTCTGCGTGACTCGTTCTGCGGGTTCACGTCACTGGCGTTGGCCGCGATGTTGCACGACGAGCGGCTGCAGGCGGCGCCGCGCAATCCGCTGGCTCCCAAACCTCCGCACTTCAAAACGGCCAAAGCGAAATCGGTCATCTTTCTGTTCATGGCTGGCGGGCCGAGTCATCTAGAGACGTTCGATCCCAAGCCGCTGCTCAACAAACTGCACGGTCAGCCGCGCCCTGCAGAGTTCGGTGAAGCGAAGTATCAGTTCGTGAACAACCAGTCGAAGCTACTGGGGTCACAGCGGACTTTCCGAAAGTACGGCCAATGCGGCGTCGAAGTTTCCGATCTATTTCCGCACACTGCTCAGTGCATCGACGACATCGCAGTGATTCGCTCTTGTCATTGCGACAAAGTCGTGCATTCCGCGGCGCAGTACGAACTGTTCAGCGGCCGCACGGTGCCCGGTTTTCCAAGCATGGGCTCCTGGACGGTCTACGGGTTGGGCAGCGAGAGCGATTCGTTGCCCGCATACGTCGTGATGCCCGATCCGAAGGGCGCTTTGGAAGCGGGCCAGCCCATGTACAGCAACGGGTTTTTGCCGGCCGTGTTTCAGCCGACGATGTTGCGGTCGGGCTCGCAGCCTGTGCGCAATCTGCATTTGCCCAACGACATTTCGCTGCACCAGCGGCGCGAGACGGTGAAACTGATTCGCGATTTGAACGCAGCGAGTTTGCCGGACGGCGATGAAGATTTGGCGGCCCGCATCGGTTCGTATGAGTTGGCGTTCAAGATGCAGACCGAGGCACCGGAAGTGTTTGACTTAAGCGGCGAATCACAAGCCACGCTCGATCTGTACGGCGTGGGCAGCGAACCGACGGACGATTACGGCCGCCGCTGTTTGCTCGCGCGGCGGTTGGTCGAACGCGGTGTGCGGTTCAGCGTCGTCGTGTCCGGCGGCGGTCCCGGTAACATGCAGTGGGATGCGCATCAGGACGTCGAAGAGAATCACCTGCGCATGGCGGCTCACACCGACAAACCGATTGCGGGTCTGCTGCAAGATCTCAAACGCCGCGGGCTGCTCGACAACACCCTGGTCTTGTGGGGCGGCGAGTTCGGCCGCTCGCCCGAAGCTCAAAACGGCAAAGGCCGCGATCATCACAATCTGGGCTTTACGATGTGGATGGCCGGCGGCGGTGTGAAGGGCGGCCAAACGATCGGCGGCACCGACGACATCGGCCTGCGCGCCGTCGATTCGCCCTATCATTTCCGCGACATCCACACCACGATTCTGCATTTGCTGGGCCTCGATCAAGACGAACTCAGCTATCTGCACCTCGGCCGTCACGAACGGCTGACCGAAATCCACGGCCGGGTCATCCGCTCCATACTGCAATAGCGAGAACGTGCGTGTGGGTGTAAAATCG
Source organism: Pirellulaceae bacterium (assembly GCA_041744735.1). Taxonomy (GTDB): domain Bacteria; phylum Planctomycetota; class Planctomycetia; order Pirellulales; family Pirellulaceae; genus JBGTKH01. The sequence goes on from JBGTKH010000143.1 coordinate 4,576, forward strand.
CCGCTTGGATGGCATTGCACACAACCTGCACGCTGTCGCCAAGGAGAAGCCGGTGTACGACAAGAACGCCCTGATCGCATTGGTGCGGGAAAAGGCGCTGGAATTCGGTGATTTCACGTTGGCCTCCGGCAAGAAGGCGTCGTATTATCTGGATTGCCGCAAGCTGACACTCGATTCGGCCGGCGCGAATTTGGTGGCAGAAGGCGTGTTGCAGTTGCTTGGCGACCGACTGCCGGATGCCGTTGGCGGCATGGCCATCGGCGCTGATCCGATCACGGCTGCGGTCATTACCATTGCCCACCAGCAAGGCCGGCGGCTGAAAGGATTCATTGTGCGCAAAGAAGCCAAAACGCACGGCAAAGGCCGCGATGTCGAGGGCCCGGTCGAGCACGGAAATACGGCCGTGATCGTCGAAGACGTCGTCACCACCGGCGGCAGTGCACTGCAAGCGATCGAGCGGGCCGAGGCCTTTGGTCTGAAAGTTCAAGGCGTGATCGGCATCATCGATCGCTTGGAGGGTGGCGCGGAAGCGTTTGCCGCCCGGGGTTACAAACTTCAAACGCTGCTGACGATCCGCGACTTCGGCATACGACCGCCGAGCGAAACGACTTAGAAGAGCGTCTTCAATACCGTAGCCGAAGTTGTGAAACTTCGGAATTCTCACGAATTCCGCTACGAGTTGCGGGTTGTGAAACTTCGGAATTCTCACGAATTCCGCTACGAAATTCTGGCGAAGGCCAAGGACGGCACGCTGACATGGAAACGTCACTGCATCGGCAATTGAAGGAGATCTACGCCGACGCCGGCGCGCGGCTGGAAGTGCCGCTGGGCGATTATCGCATCGACGTGGTGTCGGACGGCGAATTGGTCGAGATTCAGCACGGCTCGCTGTCGGCCATCCGCGACAAAGTGCGGCGGCTGCTCAAACAGCATCGCGTGCTGGTTGTGAAACCGCTCGTCGTGGTCAAGCGGTTGGTCAACCAAGATGCCAAAGGGGGCCGGGTGATCAGCCAGCGACTGAGTCCCAAGCGCGGCAGTGTGCTGGATCTGTTCGATGAATTGATCTACTTCACGCAAGTCTTTCCGCACCGCAACTTGTCGCTCGAAACGCCGCTGGTGGAAATCGAAGAGTGGCGCTATCCCGGTCATGGCCGGCGCCGGCGGCGGCGCGACCGCGACCATCAAGTCGAAGACCAAAAGTTAATCTCCGTCGAGCGCGTGTATCGTTTCCGCACGGCCGCCGATTTAGCCGAGTTGATCCCGGCCGAACTTCCCTCACCCTTTCACACCGCACACTTGGCGGCAACGCTCGGCCAACAGCGCTGGATCGCTCAGCGCATTGCGTACTGCTTGCGCAAGACCGGCGCGACGATCGAAGTCGGCAAACAAGGCAACACGCGGCTGTATGAATTTGCACAGCGGCGTGCCCAACGACAGACTCATCGGCCGTTGTCGAATGCCGGCTAAACCTCTATGATTTGGCGACAAAGGAGAATGTCGTCCA
>JBGTKH010000144.1:0-4926 GCA_041744735.1 Pirellulaceae bacterium
TCATGACGAAAATACGCGACTCGGGCTCAGTTTGTGCTTGTTACGTGGGACGAGAATCGCGAGTAGCGTTCCGTTTGCATCTTCCGCGGCGATTTCTGCGGCATTCAGGTGAAAACGATCGTCGATAGCAAGGCCGCGGGAAATCTGCGCCGCTTCTTCCGGCGTCAATGGAACTGCGGGCAATTGGCTCACTGCCCGCGAAGGGGAGAGCAAGTGCTTGTCGATAGATTCTCGCGTGAGTTGTTCGACCCGGCAACTGTCTTGCAATGAGAAATCGCCGATGGCGGTTCTGACCAGCGCTGACATGACGGCGCCAGTGCCGAGCGACGCGGCCAAGTCGCGGCCGAGGGAGCGGACGTACGTGCCCGATCCGCAGGTGATGTCGAGTGTTAGCTCGGGATAGTCGAACTTCAGCACGCGGATGTCGTAGACGGAAATGGTGCGCGGCTCAAGCTGCACTGGCTTTCCCTGCCGAGCCAGTTTATAAGCCCGCTGACCCTGAACTTTCAGCGCCGAATAGGTTGGCGGCATTTGCTGGATTTCGCCGATCAGTGCGGGCAATGCGGCTTCGATCCCAGCGCGCGTCGGTTGTGGCGGATTGACGAGTTCGACGACTTCTCCTTCGACATCCTCGGTGTCACTTTCGCGGCCCAGCAGGAACGTGCCTGTGTAGCGTTTCGGCATCCGCTGCACGTACTCGATCAAGCGCGTTGCCGGTCCGATGCAGACGATCGGCACACCGGTGGCCAGCGGATCGAGCGTTCCCGCGTGCCCCGCCTTGTCCGGCCGCACGATTCGCTGCACGTGGTTCACGACGTCGCGGGACGTGAGACCGGCGGGTTTGTTTATGTTCAGCAGACCAAACATGCGTCACTGACGCCTTTGTCCGGCGCGGGCAAAGAGTTCGCGTAGCGGCAGCGAGAAATCGAGCAACAGGTCGCCGCCATCGAGTGCTTCGTCTTCGGTAATTGCGAGTAATTGGTCGGGCGCGGAGTATACCCGGGCTGACCGGGTTTCGGGGTCAATGAACCAGACGACGCTCGTACCGGCCGCGAAATACTCGCGCAGCTTGCGATCCATTTCCGCCACCGTGTTGCTTTCCGATAGCACTTCGACCGCCAGATCGGGCCACAAGTTTGGGATCGGCTCGGGCGGCAGTTCACGATTGGGAAAATGGTCCCAGCCGATAAAGCAGACGTCGGGGATACGTACCTGGTCTGGCGAAATCTGCAGTGTGCCTGCCTCGCCGAGCACGATTCCAAGATCGTTCGTCTCCAGATAATCCTCCAGGAAGTGTCCAACCAGCATCACCAGCCGTGATTCGTAGAACCCCATGGTCTTCTCCACAAGGACGCCGTCGACCAATTCGTACAACCGCCGTTCTTTGTCGTGAATGGCGGTGACGTCTTGAACTTTGGCAAATCCGGGTGGCGGATTCGCGCGAATGCGATGCAGCGGAATGCCGCCGAGATGGTCGTGCACATCGGCCAGCGACAAGGTTGCCGACAAAACGCTGGCGGGAGTTGTCATCGTGGCCATTGGCGAACCCTTTGCTGGAATCTTCACTCATTGTTGCATCGGTGGTGGAAAGCTACAAGGCGATTTCGAATTCATAGAGCCGACGAATTTCGTCAGGCGACTTGTTTGCAAGCCCGCTGAAGCGCTGGAACAGCGCATCGACGTCGGACACTCCCAACGCGGCCAAAGTTCGGAATTTGTGACCGAGCAGCGCCGTCAGGTTGCTACTCGTGTTACGCGCGTGGCCTTCGGGATACATGACAAGACCGCTCGAGAGCGAACCGAATTCCGCATGCTCGACCTCCAAAGTCGTCGGAATGCCATCGGGATACTTGGCGTCGTAATCGGCGCCGCCGTGGACGAACTCGATCTTGTCCATGATGCGGCGAGTCAGCGTGTGGAAGAGGCTCTCGTCGTCGTAGTCTGGCGGCACAAGCATCAGTTCGCGCCAGCCGCTGGACTGCGACTCGTAGGCTTTGCGCAGCAGCGTGGCGATGATGTAGACCATCGAGTGGTCGGCGCTCTGGCGAGTGCGCGGGTCGCGTTTGGCCGGGTCACCGATGATGCCGAAGGCGGGTTCGTAGATCGTGATGCGGATGCGGCGCAGTTTGTCGGCGTCGTCGAGCACGCGCGGGTTGGCGGCCAGCAAGTCCATCAGGCCTTGGATCGCGCCAGCCGACTGGTGTTCGTACAGGCCGAGCTTAAAGTGCATGCCCACCACGGCAAAGTCGTTACCGGCGGTGGCCAGCGCTAAATCGAAGGGGCTGCAGTTCGATACAGCGGGCGGCTCGAACAGGCAGAAGATGGCTTGTGGGCTGCGGAAGATGTCGGCGGGACCGACGAAGCCACGCATCGCGCGGCGCATGCTTGTTACCGCCATTTCCGCGCTGAGTGCCGCCGACGCTCCCTTAGAATCCGAAAGCTGTTTTCCCGCGCGAATGGCTCGGAACGGAATGTAGTGAGCAACCACGAGCCCGATCGCGGATTCGATTTGCTCGGCGGTCGCGCCCAACACTGCACCGTAGACAGCGGCCGACGCGATCGCACCGTGCACAACGTGATCGATCTTGTAATCCTTCAGCGAAAACACTTCAGCCAGCCGGCCGCGGATTTCGTCCAGACAGATCATCGCTCGCAGCGTCTGCCGTCCGTCCCATCCGGCCAACTGAGCAGCCGCGACGGCGACAGGATAGAAATCGTTGTGACCAAACTCGCCGCGGGTGTAGCCAGTGCGCGGGTTGTAGCCGAAGTTCGTGCCGTTGGCGTCCAGTTCCCGCACCGCCGAACAATTGGCCAACACCGCTTTCTCCGGCATCACTGGCACGCTGGAGCCAAAACACGGCGCGCCTTGCGATCGATCGTCGCACTTGTACACCAGTGCTTCCTCTCGCAGAACCCGCGGCGCGTTCATCCCGCAGGCCAGAGCCGCCACCGCACACGCGATGCTATCCAAGTGAAATTGCTCGACCTTCCCAAACACCGCCTCGTCGGGCTCTCCCAATGTTCCCGAAAGAAAATCGACCGCGTACCGGCCGATGCCACGCGCTTGGTTTTCGCGGCGAGATAAAGTGACATACTGATTGGACACGACAGTTTTCCTTACCAAGTTGCCAGCCGCTGCGTCTTTAACCTTCGGCCAACTTGAAGTGCGTTAACAGGGACGGCTGATCGAATTGAACCAGAAACGATTCGAAGAAGACGGCTCGGCCGAGCAACAATTGTATGTCGCCTTCCGCAAAACAGATCGGAATGATCAGCCGCGACTGTGCTTCAAGAATGTGTACCTCGACCTGATGAATCCACCCTTCAACAACGCATTCGTCTTTCGGTGAAATGCGGATTGAGCATCCAAGGCACCGAGAATTTCATTGCGGCTCACACCTAATGCGTCCGCCGCGGAGGCAGGCAATCATGTAACTTCCAGGCTCTTCATGTTCCAGCAATTGGTACAATTCAGCCATTGTGTCGGCGGCGGCGATGATCTGGCAATCCCGCGCCGCCACCCACTTGCCGCGATACTGCATGAGCGAGTTCGGATCGGGCGGATTGCGCAACCAGGCGGAAGTCGCGTTCAGCTTTTCGATCTTCGCCCGCTGCTGAGGCGGAATGACCCAGGGTTTAACCTCGGCTTTGGTTGTCGAATGTGTCGATGCCATCATGCAGTCCAACTCAGTTAAGGAAATGGCTAAACTGTTCTTGTTTGCCCCACCTTGAGTCGCGCCGCCTCGGTTCGCCGCACGTCCCACTTTCAGCGTAACGGGCTTCATGTAGCGGGTCAATCGAGACGGCACGACGGGTAGTCTGTGATTATTTGTTGCTGGCCGAAACAAGAGCGTTTTCTGGTTGATCGTTACGCATCGCCAATACCCTTGGAGGCACCCCCACCGAACCGCCCACCCGAAGCAAAGAGCGCTGTCGATTGGCGGGAAAGTGAGTTATAAAGGAATCATGAGCACAACTCCGCGATTTCCCTCAACACGACTTCGGCGATTGCGTTATCATCCGGCCGTGCGCGAACTAGCCCGCGAGACGCAGCTTTCGCCGGCCAATTTGATCCTGCCGCTGTTTGTGCGGCCGGGCAAGGACATTCGCCAGCCGATTGGCTCAATGCCGGGTCACGCGCAGTTGTCGGTTGATCGGTTGGCGGACGAAGCACGTGCGGCGCACAAGCTGGGTCTGGGCGGCGTGATTCTGTTCGGGATTCCGACGGAGAAGGACTCGGTGGGCAGCGGTTCGTGCAGCGACGACGGGATTGTGCAGCAGGCGGTGCGAGCGGCGAAAGAGGCGGCGCCCGATCTGCTGGTGATTACGGACGTCTGTTTCTGCGAATACACCGACCACGGCCACTGCGGCGTGATCAACGACACGACGGGCCGCATGGACGTGGACAACGACGCGACGTTGGAGTTGCTCGGCAAGCAATCGGTCAGTTTCGCCCGCGCCGGCGCCGATATGGTGGCGCCGAGCGGCATGATGGCCGGCATGGTGGGCGCGATTCGCGGGTCGCTCGACACGGCCGGCTTCAGTCACTTGCCGATCATGAGCTACGCCGTGAAGTACGCCAGTTCGTTTTACGGCCCGTTCCGCGAAGCCGCCGAGAGTACGCCGCAGTTCGGCGACCGCCGCGCTTATCAGATGGACCCAGCCGCCGGCGCGGGACAGGCGCTGCGCGAAGTCGAACTCGATCTGGCCGAAGGGGCCGACATCGTCATGGTTAAGCCTGCGCTGGCTTACCTGGACATCATCCGCATGGTCCGCGATCGTTTCCCCGGCGTACCGCTGGCCGCGTACAATGTCTCGGGCGAATACAGCATGGTCAAAGCCGCCGCCGAACGTGGCTGGATCGACCAGCGTGCCGTGGCTCTAGAATCGCTCACCGCCATCAAGAGGGCCGGCGCGAATATAATC
>JBGTKH010000145.1:0-3391 GCA_041744735.1 Pirellulaceae bacterium
CCCAGCAATTTTGAATTTTGAACGACTGACCCGTGCGCGTTGGCTCGCCCTCCCCGAATCGCGCGATGGTATCGAGCTAGTTTCGCCGACAGGAAAAAAGACTCCCGACCCCGTTTTGTCTCACCGCCGCCGCCATGAAACGCCCTTCGCAGATCGCCGTCTACGGTCGTTACGCGCGGTTTCTGCTGTACGAGTTTCGCTGGCCGATCGGCGTGTTCGCGGCTCTGGTGCTCGTGGGCGGGCTGTTGCTGCGAATCGGTTACCATCACCACCAGCTCAGTTATGCGGAAGCGTGCTACACCGTGTTTCTGCTGATCTTTCTGGAGGCGGCCAATCTGCCGTTTCCCGATGAGTGGTATCTGCAGCTTGCGTTTTTTATACTGCCCATCGTCGGGCTGGGAGCGATCGCGGATTCGGTGGTGCGGCTGGGGTATCTGATCTTCGCTCAAAAACAAAATCTTCCGGAGTGGCAACGCATGGTCGCCTCGTTGTATCGCAACCATATTGTGGTCGTGGGAGCCGGCAAGGTTGGACTGCGGATCATCAAGGGGCTGGTCGAGCTGCGCGAGCCGGTGGTGGCGATCGAACGCCTCGCAGATTCCCCGTTCTTAGACGAATTACATGACCTCGACGTGCCCGTGATCACCGGTGACGGGCGGCAGCGGAAGACTTTGGAAGAGGCGGGTGTGGCTAACGCGCGCGCCATCATCGTGGCCAGCAACGACGATTTGGCCAACTTGGACGCCGCCCTGACCGCGCGCGACATTCAGCCTAACATTCGCGTCGTGATGCGGCTGTTCGACGACACGCTGGCCCAAAAGATTGGCGGCGCGTTCAACATGCCGGCACTGTCCACATCGCACGTCGCTGCGCCGGCCTTCATCGCCGCGGCCACGGGCCGCAAGGTGTACCACGAGTTTCGACTCGACGGCCAGCAGCTTCACCTGATCGACGTGACGATCTGCCCCGGCGCACCGCTGGCTAACCGCACAGTAGGCGACATCCAAGCCGATCACGACGTGAACGTCGTCATGCACCGCGGTGCCGACGGCGTGAACGTCAACCCCGGCCACGAAGTCGTCCTGATCCCCGGCGACACGCTGCTGGTCATCGCTCCCATCGCCAAGCTGCGAGACCTGGAATCCGCCAATCAACCGGCCGGTGGCTAGTCCTTAATGATTTGCGTTACTCGGCTTCACGACAAACGGGTGCCCCGCGAGGGCCAACAAAGCAGACGCGATTTCTTCCCACGTTCGGTATCGGTGAAGCAAGCCATTTTGCCCCTTAGTGTTCCAGGGATGTGCTCGGACGAAAGAGTGAATGCCAGCGTGAGCGAAAGCAATTGCCTGATTCAATTCGTCCTCAACCGCCGCGAAAAACCTTCCCATTGAAAGGTGCTTTTCGCCGCTTCGCAGGAAGTGCAGCCGGATGTCATCCGGAAAGTCATGGTTTGTTAGCCATGCAATCGTTCCAGCGCGCGCACGGTAAAGCCGCGAAGTCGCCAGGTGGAGTTCAAATGTCTGCGACAATTCGCGCAGTATTTTCTGGATTCCGGGGTAAGGTTCGACTTCCGCTACACGGTCGGAGAAAATATCGTGAACAACGTGCCATTCATCCGCGATACCCGCGGCTGGGTTCCCACGGCGGAGTTGCTCACCCGCTGCATCAGCGCAATTGCGGTAATCAAAGTCGGAAATGTCGTCATAACGCAAATTCACGCGCCCGCCCGTATGCTCGCGGATAATCCTACGCATGAATGTGTCGGTTTCTGCAATAACATTGTCGATGTCGATGCACAATCGGGGCCGAGTCGGACGTGCTGTGGCCATCTCAGGCGAAACGCGGTCACTGGTCTGCAGAAGAAACGCCTGCGGCAAAAGTTCGTCCAGCATGAAATCCTGGACGCCATCGACGATCACAACCAAGTTTGGCCCAGCAAACTCCGCCATGACTTGGCGGCACGCGCCGCAAGGCATGCGATAAGCAGAAACGCCGTCGGCAGGCGCATCGGGACAGGCGACAGCAATCGCGTCGATGACGCGCTCGCCCGACGATACGGCCCGAAAAATCGCGGACCGCTCTGCGCAGACAGTCAAGCCGTACGAGGCATTTTCGATGTTGCAGCCGGTGAATATCTGTCCGCCAGCGAGTACGGCTGCCCCAACGTGGAACCCGGAATAAGGGCAATGGGCAATGCGCGCGGCACCTCGAGCCAATTCTATCAACTGAACGCGGGTAGGAGCTGGAAGGACTCGACTCATTTGCAGTCAACTCACGGTAACTATTCAAAACACCAAAATCCCGCGTCAACGCTGATCCCATTCAGTCGCACTCGGAAGCCGGCGATTGCCGCGCCCGATTCTGGGCATCCTGCGCCCAGTAGAGCGCAGCGCTCATTGCCCGCATGGCTGATGCCGAGATCGAACTGCGTGCGTCGGGCTCGATGGGTGCGTAGATGAGACCCGCCGGCAATCGCTCCCCACGAATCGTCTTGATCTGGCCGGTAGGCGTAGTAACAATCGTTAAGTCGTTAAAATCAAAATCACTCACGCGCCATCTCCTTTTTTGCGACCGAATGCTGCGGAAAAAATGCCGCCTAGATCGGCGGCGACTGATCTCATCACGTCTATTATTGACCTGACCCGTACATCTGTCCAGTGCTCTTCTGGACTCGATGGCAACTTGAGTTCATCGTAGGTAAGGTGGGCATCGAGATTTAGCACTGCGACGACCGCGCCATCGCTTCTCAAACCAAATTCCTGGTATTGGCGGCCTTCGAAATAACGCACGTCCCTTCCAATTCGCGTTGGATACGTCGCGTATTGGTCGAAAACCGGGACGCTTGCCAGCCATGTTCGATCTTGCTTTACAGTCCCGTGCATTTTTCTTGTCATGCCAAAGAGCTTGTCCGTATCCACTCCTCGCTCGCTTGCCTTTCGGATCTCGTTCAGGTTGCAGATCAATGGCCGACGCAAACCCACGCACATTCCTGTCAACCCGGCAAATTTCGGCAGGGCAAGATTCTCGTCGGGGTCTCCGACCATATTAACGGAATATGCGACGTTCCATTGTTCGTCGGCAAGCGGCATGAACACATTGGCGCGGAGCAGGAGTCGAGAATTATCTGCCTTCCCGTCCTGTCCGACGGCTCCGAAACATACGAGCACTTTCTCGACAAGTTCGGTGAGCAACGGCTTGATGTTGTTTTCGTCGGGGTAATCAAACTCATACTCGTCAAGTTTTTGGTTCGCGGCGGATTGCCCCCGATCGAACATCTTTTGGATACGATCGCGATCGCATTTCGCGAAGTCCAGCAGACTCTCTGGGGCATCTGTCTCATCTTCCGGCTGACGAATCTCAACGGACCTTGCGACCAAGTTGACAAGTTGCC
>JBGTKH010000146.1:0-4297 GCA_041744735.1 Pirellulaceae bacterium
TTAGCCATCCTTGGCTCTCCCGGTGCGGTGAAGTGTTGAACAACTCACAGCATCGCGGAGAGCCGCTTCTTTTAGGAATCCCAATCTGGGCCGCCCGACCTCCGGTACAATGGCCTAAAGTGCAGATGCGTATCCCACCCAGGATTATTTACCGTGACAAAAGGCACGCCGCGTTCGATCAACCGCCGCGCCAACAAGCAACTCTGTCCGACCGTCCGGCCACCGTACCGTTGGCGAACTTGCTGTGGCTCGCTCGATAAATCGAACGCCTGCTTGGCGTCGGCCGACGTGATCAAGCGGTAGGCTTGTTCGAACTGCGGATCGTGCGGAGCCTCAAATGCGGATTCAACATCGCGGCTGAAGTTGTCCAGCACGGCCGAGAACTTGCGGCGGCGGTCGAGGCGCGCTTGATCGAGGCCGGAATAGTAGTCCAGATCCCGCACGCGGAAATCCGGTTTGCCTGGATCGCCGCCGACCGAGAATGGCCGCGTCGAGTTTGGCAAGTAACCTTGCCCGGCCATTCTTCCGCCACCGACACGAAAGTTAGGTACCGCAATGTGCCGCGGCAAAATACTGGTCGTCGTCGAGTTGGCTTCCGCCGCGCTGCTGCGAATGTGCGCGACGACCGAACCGTAACTGGGATACTCGACAACCGGCGTGGGCCTGTAACCGGTGAGCAAATAGTGCGCGCCGAAATTGTGTTCCCCGAGCGGCGAGGTGACCGAGCGAATCAGCGCAACCTTATCAATCAACCGCGCTGTGTTAGGCATCAGTTCGCAGATCTGCGTGCCCGGCACTGCGGTCGAGATCGGCTGAAACGGACCGCGAACCTCGGCCGGCGCGTGAGGCTTCAGGTCGAAAGTTTCCAGATGGCTGGGTCCGCCGTCGAGCCAAATCAGAATGCACGAGCGGGCTTTCACCGGCGGTGAACCTGTGGAACTGTCCGCAGCCGCGGCTCGCAGCTTGAGCATTTCGCCGAGGCTCAATCCGAGCGCCGTTAATCCGCCCACGCGCACAAAATCGCGGCGTGTGATCCCATCACAATCTCGTATGAAGCTCAACTTTCGACTCCTCTTTCGTAGCGGAATTCGCGAGAATTCCGTCGCCAATTCGCAAGACTTCCGAAGTTTCACAACTTCGGCTACGGTGCTAACAAGAGACTCGCTAATGATTCGTCGTGAACTCCGCACAGTTTAGCAAACTCCACACAAAATCCTCCATGCGTTCTTTCCGGCCGCGCTGGTCGTAGGCGTTGACCTTCTTTTTCCAATAAGCAAGTTCCTGCTCGCGCGGAATCCGTCCCAGTGCATGCAGATAGAAGTCCACGATGATATCCTCGTTCGTGCGAATTTCGTTAATCGATCGGCGGCCGTTCAAACTTTGACCTAGCCACCCGTGCGGCGCCATGATCTTCTCATTCACCAGCGGTCCGTTGATCAGGTGCAGTTTCGTGGTCAGTCCGCCCTGCTCGTCGCCCGACGCTTCGCAGGAATCTTCGCGCGAGCAGCGTCCCAAAATGTCCAGTGACTCCGACGGCGTCCGCGGGTCGACCAGCGTCACGGCGCGAGTGCCGAGCGGCAAATCGCCATATCGTTCCGGCACGCCGGTAACGTCGGCCAGCGCGTCTGCCAAGACTTCCGCATGCAGCGATTTGACAATGGCGTGCGAATAGAAACGATCGTCAATGCGATTCGCGTCGGTCGTCCGGCTGCTGCGCTGGTAAGCCGCCGAGTTGGCGATCAGCCGCAACGTGTGCCGCAGATCGTAATTGTGGCGAATGAAATCTTCGGCCAACCGATCCAACAGCGGCGGATGAGTCGCAGGATTGGTGGCTCGCAGATCGTCGGTCGGCTCGACCAAGCCGCGGCCCATCAGCGCCTTCCACAGACGATTGACCATGGCCGTGGCGAAGTACGGATTGTCGCTGGATGTGAGCCACTCGGCTAATGCCGTTCGGCCGTCGCCATCGGCGGGCAGAAACGTTTCGCCGGGAATTCGCGGCACGGCCGCTTCACCGGTGCCAGGATGAGTCACCTCGCCTCTCGTTCCAACGCGGATCGTCCGGCCGTGTTCGATCCGCGCGAACACGGCGGCTAGCCCGTGATAGTCGTCCTGCGTCCAGCGATCCAGCGGGTGATTGTGACAGTTCGCACAGCGCAGCCGCACGCCCATCAAAAGTTCGCTGACGTATTCGGCCTGAGCCCGCGCGTCGCCAGACACGCGATAGAAATTCGCCGGACCGTTGGTGTGCGTGTCGCCCTGCGCCGTGAGCAGTGCCGTGGCCATCTCGGCCCACGACGCGTCTTGTGCCAACCGCTCGCGCACCCACGCATGAAATGTGTTGGCGGCCTGCGTCTCTTGCGGCTGCGCGCGAATCCGCAGCAGCTTCGCAAACTCGAACGTCCAATACTCTGTGAACTTCGGCGACTCAAGCAGTCGGTCGACCAGCTTGCTAAACTTGTCCGGGTCACGGTCCGCCAGATAACGGCGCACGTCTTTCGGAGTTGGCAAGCGGCCGGTCAAATCCAAAGTCACGCGCCGCAGCAGCGTGGCATCGTCGGCTTGCGGCGATGGTGGCAGCCGCAACTCTTGCAGCGTTTGCAGAATCTGGTCGTCAATCCAGTTGTATCGTGGCGCAGTTGAAAGCTCGACCTCCTCATCGGTCAGCGGTATGGTCACGTGCACAGTTCGGACCAGCGACAGATACCGCACAACCACACAGTGCCGCCCGCGCCGATGCACCGTCAGACGCCCGTTGGCATCAGCTTCGATGGCGGCCGGATCGGCGGGCGTGTAAATCGCTTGCATACTGACATCGCGTCGCGTGCCATCGTCGAACACGGCCACGACCTTCAGCGGCAACTGCATGCCGGTGCGCGGCACGACCATTTCGGACGGTTCGACTTCCAACTGCACCAGCCGCCGCAACTGGCGCCGCGATGCGCCGGCTGCAATCCACTGCTCCAACAATTTTGCGTCGGCACCTTCATACTCCAGCCGATCGCCCCCTTCGTGATCCAATTGCCCGGTCGGCTTGAGCAATAACAGGCTGGTTTCCGGCGCAGCCAAATTCACGCGCCGGCCTTCGAGCTGATGCACGATCTCGTCGTAATCCGCGGCCGGGTTGCCGGCAAACAGCGATAGCTTGAACCCGCCTCGCCCCACCGCCGCACCGTGACACGCCGCCGCATTGCAACCGGCCTTAGACAGAATCGGCAACACGTCCGTATCGAAATCGACCGGCCCAGGATCACCGGCAGCGGCAAACACCACAATCGACAGCCACAGTGCGCTCATCACGTTTCACACGCCCGACGGGGAATCTTCGCAAACCAAATCGACGATCATTGTAACACCTGACGAGCCGCGCTGCTTGTACGACGGGCCTCCGAGCCCGTCAACTCCTGGGGAAATAGCCTACCACCGCGTCGTAGCGGAAGTCGTGAGACTTCCGGTCCCCGAACTCTCACGAGTTCGGCTACGGGTAGTTTATCTACCGGCAGTTGCCTTAGCCCACTACCCGAGCGTCATTTTCTCGTAACACTTTCGGACAGGAAGATTAATGAACAGTAAAATAAAAGACAGAGTGAGGACTCCGTAATGACGAAACCAGCCTCAATCGAGAGGACTCTGCAAAAATGATCGCCGAGATCGTGACATTCGCCGCGTTGATTTTTGTGGGAGCAGATTTGCCGCGTGCGCAGCGATACGAAGCAGCGCAGATGCACATGGGAGTCTCGTTCAAGATCATTTTGTACGCCGCAGACCGGCCGACCGCCGATCGCGGATTCGCCGCCGCATTCGCCCGCATCAAGCAGCTCGACGAAACAATGAGCGACTACAATCCCGACAGTGAACTGAGCCGCCTGAGCCAAGCCTCGCCAACCACCGAACCGATCAAGATCAGCCGCGACTTGTGCCGTGTGCTCGATCGGGCTCAGTTCTTCAGCGAACAATCCAAAGGCGCATTCGACGTCACCGTGGGTCCATTGACAAAACTCTGGCGACGCGCCCACCGCCAAAAAGAATTGCCACCCGTCGACCAGTTTGCCAAAGCACTGGCCGCCGTGGGCTACAAACATCTGCGGCTCGACACACAACAGCGAACGGTCGAGTTGCTGCGGCCGAACATGCGATTGGATCTGGGGGGCATCGCCAAAGGATTCTCTTGCGACGAAGCGCTGGCCGAACTCCGCCAACTCGGCATTCACCGCGCGCTAGTCGATGGCAGCGGCGACATCGCCATCGGCGACGCACCGCCCGGCCAGAGCGGCTGGAAAATCGGCGTCGCGCCGCT
>JBGTKH010000147.1:0-7369 GCA_041744735.1 Pirellulaceae bacterium
ATTTTTCCAACGCGGCGTGAACTAGCCACAACACCTTGTGCATCGAACGACGCTAGCACAACAACATCCAGTGTTCGATGGCAACGATAGCAGAAGGACTCTCAACAACTGATCTTGAAACCCGAAGTTGCAAAACCCCAGACAGGACTTAGAAGTCCCAACGGCTGCGGTTTGGGGGCGTGTCACGCGCAGGATTGCCTATAACTTGTCAAAAGATTGTCGTGTTTGGAAAGGCAAGTCCCAACCACTGCCGTAAAAGGACGATTGATGAAACATATCGCCGGACACATCTCGCGCTGCTTCATCGCCGGGATCGTGGCCTTGTTGCCGATCGGCGGGTTGGTGCTGACGGTGGCTTACATGGAATCGGCGATCGCAGGGTCGTGGCTGGCCAAGCAGCCGTTTTATTTTCCGGGGATGGGGCTGATTGCGGTGGTGGTGATCATTTATTTGATCGGACTGTTCGTGTCGACCGTGCTGGGCCAGTGGCTGTGGTCGTGGGCCGATCGGGTGCTGGACAACTTGCCGGCGCTGGGGCAACTGTATCAGACGCTCAAACAGATTCTGGGTTACGGACAGGGTAAGGACGCCATCTTTCACCAAGTCGTGCTTGTGCCTTGCCGCGATTTCGATGCGGTCGAGGTCGGTCTGGTCACCAACCAAGTGATCGGCGATGGAGGCCGGACGCAGCTTGTCGTGTTCATTCCCGGTGCTCCGAATCCCACCACCGGCCGGATGGTGTTGATCGACGCCGGTCGCGTGCAGCCGATCAGCCTGCCAGTGAGCGACGCACTGAAGGCATTAGTCTCTGTCGGCAAAACGCCGCTTTCCACGGACATTCCGGCGACGCACGCGTAACCAACACGCAGACATTTCTATTCGTCACAAACAGGGGACATTTCCATTCGCGCATGCAAAGCTGTCATGGGCGGCCCGTTGTAAAGACCGCCGGAATCTGCGATATTCACGCCAGAGGCCGAACCGGCTGCCGCTGTTTGGCCTCTGACTGTTGACGATCGGGGTGTAGCTCAGCCTGGATTAGAGCGCTTGAATGGGGTTCAAGAGGTCGCAGGTTCGAATCCTGTCACCCCGACTGACCAGATCGTGGCTTTTGCGAAAGAGTTCGACCCGCAACCGTTTCATCTCGACGGCGAAGCCGCCAAGGACACGCTATTCCAGGGTCTGGTGGCGAGGGGCTGGCACACCGCCGCAATTTCCATGCGGCTGATGGTCGAAATTGGACTGCCCAGACAAACCTCGCGGCTGTCGCCAAGGCAAGACCTCAGCTCAACGGGATCATCTCGGTCACCGCGGCGCCGCCAGGCGGGCACGCCAGAGGCGCTTGCCACCTTCATCGACGATCCGCCAGCCGCGAGTGACCTCATCTCGACGCTCGCCGCGAATCCACGAGGAGCGTAGTCGATGTTTCTGTCTCCGCGCGCTCAGGACGAACCGTCCTGTGTCGGCGAACGCAAAGCGTGGGATTCGAAAAAGTGGCCAGAATTCCAACATGTCCTGTATTGACTGTCATAAAAATAGGACATATTCTGGAATGGTACGGTCAAGTTCGAGTCCAGGAAGAACGATGAAACAAGCTACGGGAGTGGCTGGTGGCCTTCACTTTGCGATTGCCCGACGCCTTCCGCAAAGCCCGCTGGAAGGTGAAGATTCGGGACAAAGAAACCCGTGAACCGCCGCACGTCACGATCATTCGGGGCACAGTGTCCGGCGAAGTCGAAAACGAGGAGTGAAACGATGGCAGTGAAAACGGCAAAGAAGCGAAAGCAAATGTTCTTGCTGGATCGGGCGAAGGTGCGTTCGTCACGATTCGCCTCACTGTGCCCCCATGTCGTCTCGTCAGTCACGGACGTGCGGAACTCCGTGGCTCACGCTACCAGAGACTCCCTTTGGGTCAGCTACGCCAGCGATCTGACGGAAGCGCTTGTAAAGAATGCTTCGCTGGGAACGCCTTCATTGGGATTTGGCTTGTTCATTCACTCTCTCGACATGAAGACAATTCCAGCACTCTCGTCGTTCTTTCGACGAATCGCATTCACGATGGATGGTGGGTTCATTCCCGCCGAGGAACTTGTGGAAGTCCTGGAAGCAGACAATCGGGCTGATTTTTTCATTGGTGGCAGCGTAAACAATGCCACCGAGACGATCACGTTCTGGCGCGGCAACTTGATGCCACTAACCGTGCCATTCTCGGCTTTTGAGAAATCGGGGGCTGGTACAAAGCCAG
This sequence comes from Pirellulaceae bacterium, assembly GCA_041744735.1. Lineage (GTDB taxonomy): Bacteria > Planctomycetota > Planctomycetia > Pirellulales > Pirellulaceae > JBGTKH01. The sequence goes on from JBGTKH010000147.1 coordinate 2,246, forward strand.
ACTTTAACAAGTTCGCCGTGATCGATTGCGGGCAGTCGGTTCGACTCGGTGACTACGAAGCAGCGGTGGATGCGATTCTCTACGAATACGATCCTGAACACCGTCGACGCATCTTGAAGCAGCGTTTGCAGGAAGATCAGTCGTTCGGATCTTCACTTCGCCGTCTTCGCAACCAGCGTGGACTTCGGCGAGAGGACTTCGAGCCTGATCTCTCGGCAAAGACGATTGCTCGAATTGAACAAGGTAGGGTGAAGCGTATTCAAAAGAAGACACTCAACGCTCTCGCCGAACATCTTGCCGTAGAACCGGAAGAGATCGAGACGTTCTGACCAAGCAGCGGAATCGCAACCTAATGCGTCAGGACAACCACTCTGTAGATGGTCCAGTAGTGAAGCTGGGAGGTCGTTGCGCAATTTCTATTCCGCGTCCTTGAGAAGTATAAACGTTGACCATCGATGGCGACCTTAGGGCGACAGCGAATTCAAAACCGACTCAAGCGAATGCGCCGGCAGGCGTCGTACCCGTTTAGTTTCGGGAGGCCCTTCGCCAGTGGCCAGGTAGTGGGCCATCCCTTGGTAATGCTGCTCCCGAAGCCGCGGAGGAATAATGAATTTGGCAAGCTCCTGCCCGATGACAATCGCGCCGCTTAAATCACTTCGCGCAGCGGCTCGATGCCTTGATCGACCAAGTATTGCGGGCGGCCGCGGAGGTCGAACTCGCGGACGGCGCGCAGGTTCAGGCCCATGTTGTGGTACAGCGTGGCCCAAATCTCTTGGAAGGTCACGGGGCGGTCTTTGGCGTGTTCGCCGAGCCGGTTTGTCGAACCGATCACTTGCCCGGTTCGCATCCCGCCGCCGGCCAGCAGGGCACAGGAGACTTGCGGCCAGTGGTCGCGGCCCGCACTGTTGTTGATCTTCGGCGTGCGGCCGAACTCACCCCACACTACGACTGACACGTCTTTGTCCAAACCGCGGTCGTGTAGATCTTGCACGAGAGCGGCGGTGGCTCGATCCAGCAGCGGCGCGTCTTGCCGCAGCGCTTGGAAGTTCTGGCCGTGGTGGTCCCAACGGCTGAAGTTCAGCGACACGACGCGGGCACCCACTTCGACCAGCCGGCGGGCGATCAAGAAGTTCTCAGTTAGCTTCGGCGCACCGTCATCTCGGAACTTCGGCTCGCCTTTGCCGTAACGTTCGACGAGCGCCGGGTCTTCCTGCGAAATATCCAATGCGTCGGCCAGCTTCGACGAAGTTAGCATGCCGAGCGCTTGTTCGGTAAAGGCGTCCAGCCCTTCCATTTTCCCGGTGGTGTCGATGTCGCGGCGGAAAGTATCGAGCGACGCCAGCAGGTTGTGCCGGTCCTGAAGCTGTTCGAGCGTGATCCCCTTCAGCACCATGTTGTCCGTCTTGCTCGTCTCGTTCTTCCCGCCGACCAGCTTGAACGGCGCGTGAGCGATGCCCAGGAAACCGCCGTCGCCATCGTAACCCCACGGGGCGTGGTCCGTCTTGTAGCAGATGCTCAAGTGCGGCGGCACGCTCTGGTTCACCGCGCCTTGCAGTTTGGAAATCCACGCGCCCGCCGCGGGCCACCCACCGGCCGGCGCCGGATTCAACGGCCGTCCGGTCATGCACTGATAAGCATCGTGCCCACCCGTCGCACCAACCACCGAACGAATGGCGATGCACTTGTCCATGATCGCGGCGATCTTGGGAAACATCTCGCCGATCTCAATGCCCGCGACGTTGGTCTTGATCGGTTGGAACTCGCCGCGGATTTCGGACGGCGCGTCGACCTTGATGTCCCACATGTCCTGATGCGACGGACCGCCGGGCAGAAACACGTTGATGATTGCCTTGTGCGAGCGCCCGATGCCAGCATTCGCTTCCGCCGCCAACAACTGCGGCAACGATAGCCCGCCCATCACCATGCCGCCGATCTTCAAAAAATTGCGGCGCGAGACGCCGTCACAGAATCTGCTCTGTTTGTCCGGTTTGCCGAGAATCGTTAGCATGGTGGGCACTCCTTCAAAACGGTGGGAATGTGGAACGCTCCTACACTCGGTCAAAGCAATGGTTGGGTGTAACGTCGTCATCGTATCAAAATTGCTTGATCGGTTCAAGCTTTTTATTAGGTAGCTTAGGTCCATTGACCCGAGCAATTCGCGATCGTCGCTCGGGACCGCGAGAGTCGCTCGGGTCAATGGACCCAAGCTACGACTTTTCGGCCTCGCTTACGCGTCGGGTTTCGATTGCAACGCTTCGGCTGGCTCGGTAAGGCAGGGATTCTGTGAGTCATAGAGGTTTAACGAACGACGAAGGCCGGTCCAACGATTCACTGTTGCGTCTGCAGGAGGTGAGCCGCACGTTTCAGATGGGCGAAGTCTCGGTCAAAGTGTTGAAGGCCGTTTCGCTCGACGTGCGGCGTGGCGAGATTCTGGCCGTCGTCGGCCCTAGCGGCTCGGGCAAGACGACGATCTTGAATCTGGTCGGCGGCCTCGACCAACCATCGAGCGGGCGGATCACGTACAAGGATCGAGACCTGACGTCGGCCACGGCCCGCGAGCTGACTCGTTATCGGCGCGACGAGGTGGGCTTCGTCTTTCAGTTCTACAATCTCGTGCCCAACCTGACGGCGCGCGAAAACGTGATGGTCTCGACCGAGATCAGCAACAGTCCGATGGACGTTGACCAAGTGCTCGAACTCGTAGGACTGACCGACCGCGCTCACCACTTCCCCGCTCAGCTTTCCGGCGGCGAACAACAGCGCGTGGCGATCGCCCGCGCCGTGGCGAAGAACCCCGAGCTGTTGTTGTGCGATGAACCAACCGGTGCGTTGGACTTTGAAACCGGCAAACGAGTTCTGCGGCTGCTGGTCGATCTGAATGAAAAGTTCGGCAAGACAGTGGTCGTGATTACTCATAACGCGGCGCTGGCTCAAGTCGCTCACCGCGTCGTACACCTGCGTTCGGGCGAGATCACCGAGACAACCGAGAACGCCTCGCCCATCGCGCCCGAGGATGTTGTCTGGTGAAAGGGGTCGGGAGTCATTTGTAGGTTGGACGCCCTCGTCCGACCAGGAATCCGCGTGAAGCAGCGGACGGACGAGGGCGTCCATCCTACGAACGCATCGAACGGTATCACTAGTCCCGACCCCGTCAGCTTGCAGCCGCTGCGGCAACACGGAATAATGCAAGCGTGGCGGGTTGGCGGAGCAAAGCGAGGAGGGCCTACTCATGCAAACTCGATGGCAATTTGTGGCGGCAGTGGTTGCAGTTTTTTTCGTGGCTGACGTGGCCCGCGCGGACCACAAACTATTCGGCCGCAAACATGGGCATGGTTCTTTCAGCTATGGCGTGTCACCCGGCTACTTCGGCGGCTATCGCGGTTTCTATCTGTCGCCCTACTATCCGGGCGTGTTGCCGCCGCCGTACGGCGACGACAGTTACTACTTCAGTTCGCCAAGCCCGTATGGCATCTATTACAACCCGCAGGCAAACTACGTCGATTACTATCTGCCGCCGTTGTACGCGCCGGCGGAACTGAATTTCGGTCCGCAGGCGATGAAGCAGTTCATGGGGCTGGACCGCAATTTGGGTTTGGAGCCGTTTCAGCCACGCGAGGCACCAGCAGCGGCCGAACCACACGCACCCGCAAAACCGGTCGTGCGCGAATCAAATCTGGAAGCGCGGCGTCGCGCCGGACATTTCATGACGCTCGGCGATTCGCTGTTTCGCGAACAGCGACATCACGATGCGTTGCAGCAGTACAAAAAGGCCGCCGAGATCGCGTCCGACCTGACGGAAGCCTACTTCCGCCAAGGCCACGCGCTGGTCGCCACTTCAAGGTATGAACTGGCCGCCGCCGCGTTCAAACGCGGAGCCACCATCGCCCCGGATTGGCAGCGGCACGGTTTTCATCTCGACGATCTTTACGGCGACACGCGCGTCGCCAAAATATCGCACGTTGAAACTTTGGCCGCAGCAGTGCTGGCCGCGCCGAACAACGCCGACCTGATGTTTGTGCTCGGTGTGTTTCTGTACTACGACGGCCAGCCGGACCGCGCTCAGAAATTCTTCCAACGGGCCGCTGAACTATCCGCCGCCGACGTCGCTCACCTGGAACACTTTCTACCTACGACCGAACCGGTGGGCGAAGCAGAAGCAAAGGCCGGTTACTGATTTGACCCCGGATTGTCAGACTCCCCGGTTCGACCGATAATGCGGCTGACCGTGAACCACAAGGAGCCCCAACGATGCCATTAGTCCCCCTGCGAACCGTCCTGGACCATGCGGCCGCCAACGATTACGGCGTAGCGGCGTTCAACGTCAACAACATGGAGCAGATCCAGTCCATCATGGAAGCGGCCAAAGAAACCGATTCGCCGGTGATCGTTCAGGCGTCGCGCGGGGCGCGGTCTTATTCGCAGGACGCATATCTGCGGCACTTGATGCTGGCCGCGGCGGAACTGTATCCGCAGATCCCGATCGTGATGCACCAGGATCACGGCAACAGCGTGGCCACGTGCCTGAGCGCGATCGAGAACAATTTTACGTCGGTGATGATGGACGGTTCGCTGAAGGAAGATGGCAAGACGCCCGCGGATTTTGCCTACAATGTAAAGGTCACCGCCGAGGTCGTGCGGCTGGCTCACGCGAAGAATGTTTCCGTGGAAGGCGAGTTGGGCTGTCTCGGTTCGCTGGAATCCGGCATGGGAGACCAGGAAGACGGCCACGGCGCGGAAGGCACGCTGTCGCACGACCAGTTGCTGACCGATCCCGACGAAGCCGAACGGTTCGTGGCCGAAACGGGCGTGGATGCACTGGCCGTGGCGATCGGCACCAGCCACGGCGCGTACAAGTTCACTCGCAAGCCGGACGGCGACATCCTGGCGATGGACCGCATCGAAGAGATTCACCGCCGCCTGCCGAATTGCCACTTGGTGATGCACGGCAGTTCCAGCGTGCCGCAAGAACTTCAGGACTTGATTAACAAGTACGGCGGCCAGATGAAGCAGACCTGGGGCGTGCCGGTGGCCGAGATTCAGCGCGGCATCAAGCACGGCGTCCGCAAGATCAACGTCGACACCGACAATCGCATGGCCATCACCGCCGCCATCCGGAAGGTACTT
>JBGTKH010000148.1:0-7190 GCA_041744735.1 Pirellulaceae bacterium
GACGAACTGTTAGAGCGATTTTTGACAATTGAAGAATCATCGAGAATGCCAGCCAGCATCGGCAGCAACAAAAATGCTGCCAGCAAGGATGTCGTGAGTACATTTCTTTTGGAATAGCAACACAATCGTCGGCCAGTACCCGAGATGCGAGCACAGTCGAAGCGACGCGACGTGGCGAAAGTCCAGAATCAGTCGTTTGCAGTCACGTAGAATTCCTGCACGAGTTGTTCGAAATCGTCGAGTCGCTGCTGATCGAGCCCAACCGCAGCCGCTTGGCTGCGAACCCAATCGAGGTCGAGACCGCCGACATTTTTGGTCAGTATCCCCCGGATATCTTCTTGATCCAAGGGGCGGAATGCGAGCAACTTCAGTAGCAGCAGGCCCTCGGCGTCCGCTACCCGCACAACTCGCTCGTTGAAAGCCTCGTCACTCGCCCGTTCGATGATGCGATGAAAAACGGGAATCACTGGTTTTAGCAGGTCCACCTGAACACGCCCGGGCCACTGCACCGCAAGCATGCCGCCGTCGTTCCACTGACGGATTGCGGCGACGACATCCAATTGGCAGCCACGGTCGCGCATGGCCTCGAGGAGTGATGGCAGTCGCAGTTGGATAATATGCATCAAGATGTCAACGTCTTCCGTCGCACGCACGTTTCCGCGAAGTGCCACTCCGAGCCCACCGATCAACGCATATTGTGCGCCGTGTGCGTTCAGCACGTCGACGAGTTGCGACAACGTGGTTGTCACGCGAGAATCAACGGCTTGATCCGGCCCGTTTTGTGAGTTCATGCCAGCATGCTCTGAATTCGGCTTCGCGCTGATCGCGCAGGCTCGGTCGTGAATCATCCTTGGACGCCTTGAACTGTGCGATGGTTGACAGCAGGCCGTCAATGGCCTGAATGCGCTGGAGAAAGGACTTCCCGCGGTCCGCTGCGATCAACCGCCGCAACCGGTCCTGTTCGCTCGGGAATTGGATGGGCAGAACAGACATAGACGTGTCATCGTGAGTCATGCGCGTCGACCGTAATTCGGTCGTACCTCATTCTACACAACCCCGCCGCTTCGCACACTTGCCGCAACGTAGCGCGGATTCACTGCCGACGTTATCGAGAAGGGGCTTCCGGCGTCCCGACGCTGCCCAATGATCAGAACGGAATCCCACCTACTTTGGCGGCGGCTTTGCGGCTTTAGGATTCTTCAGCGCTTAGCAGGTCGAGCAAGGATTCGTCGAGCATGAGGCTCGTGTCGGCGAGTGCGGCGAGATGATCATCGTCGTCCTGCAGCGTCCGACGATCGCGCAACTGGCTCGTCGGGGAGTCGGCAGCATGGCTCGGCTCAATGAGATCGACAAGAGTCGTGCGGGATTTGACTTTGCCGAAAGTGGCCAGCAGCGTGTCGACGTTGTGGGCTGCAAGCTGAGGCTTGAGCGACGATAAGCGGCCGTGCAACGATGGGACAGTTGCGTTGTTGGCAGCCACGGTAGCGGATACGAACAACGATAACGAAATGGTGGGCGTCGTGGAGGCGTCTCGGCCATTGAAAAGTGAAGGCTGGACAACGGTCACAAGCGAGGGCGCAACGACGATCTCGTCGTGATGCTCGTGAGCGTCGCGGTCATCATAATCCACGTGGACATCCAACAGGTCGCGGAGGCGAAGTTCGGCGGCTGGGTTGTCCTGACCTTCGGTGGCGTAAGTAAAGTTGCCGGAGATCAACGATGCCAAGGCCGCGTCGAGGGCGGCCGATTCGCCTTCACCCGCTGAGCCGCCTGCGCCGCCTCCGCTGCTTCCTCCGGACGTCGAATTGCCCGCCGTCGCTTGTGCCCGCAAATGAGCGATCAACTCAAAGACGTCCATGCTCGTCAGGGCATTGTCGCCGCTGACGTCCCAAAAGTGGGTCGGGCCTCCCGTGGGCGGAGCACCCAGTTGTCGCGGGCCATTGCGACGCAGTTCGGCAATTAAAGAAAATACATCCAGCGCGATGACTTTGCCGCTGCCGTCCACGTCGAAACGATTCGACGAATTCTGCCAAGGCTTCGGTGGAGCGCTGAGTGAACCGCCGAAGTCAACGCCGCTGGTCGAGGCGCCTGCGGCGAATGTCACAGTTTGCGATGCCGCCGTGGTGATGGTCTGTCCCGTCGGCGCCGTGGCTTGCACCGTGTAATTGCCGGACGGCAGGAAGGCAAACGCATAAGCCCCCTGCGCATCGGTTACGGCGGTAGTTTTGGGACCGAACTGCAGATTGTCGAACTGCACCGCGGTGCCCAGATGTGCTTTGGCGATTGCGTAGGCAATGTCAGCCGTGGGACGGTTGAGGATCATGGTCTCGAACTGGCCACTGGCCAACGCCCGCGTCGTATAACGGCCTAGCAGCCGATTGTTGGCGTCGTAGATTTCCAGCCGACCATAGTCAAAATCGCTGTTGCTGACGGCGTCCAAGCTGACGGTGCTGACGGGTGACAAAAAGTCCATACGCAGATTTCGGCTGGCGGAAGTCCACTCGGCGCTCGTCACCGTTCCGCTGCCTGACAACACGTGGCCGAAGACTTTCGTGCCGGTCGACGCGGTCGGCCGGACGTTGACCAACACGGTGTCGTCAAAGACGCCGGAACCAATGGCTTGCAGGGTGACATGGATTTTGGCCTGATTGACCTGCACAAATTCGTCGAAGTCGTCGGGCTCGACACCTTTCGCGAACTGCAACGGCTGGCCGGCTTCGTCCAGCAATTCCACGGTCCAGCCCGAAAGCCCCGATGTCTCGGCAGCAGCCAGGACGCCATCGCTGTTGGTGTCGTTACGGACGAACCCGCTGATTCCAGGCGTGGGAACCGAACCGGGTCGATCCGGCCCGCCAACATAGATCGGGGAAGTGACGCCGGTGCGTTCATCGATCGTGCGAATTTCGATCGTCGTAAAGTCGGCGGGAACGGGTATCGCCAGATTCAACGCGGCTGTGTGTGTGTTGTAAACGATCGGCACGGGTTGCCAAGGTCCTGTGCCGTCGAGGCGAAATTGGGCCCGGGTGATTTTGTTGATCGTGATGTCGTTTTGCAGGCCGGATGAGTTTTGATTCGGCAGAGTCTGCACCGACGACGAGCCCACAAACTGATAAGTGCCACTGGCCGAATCGTAGTGGCCCGAGCCGGACAGTGTGTGCGGCACGTCGAGCACATCGAAAATACCGTTGCCGTCGCTGTCGCGCCAGCCGATCATTTCCAGCGAAGTAGGCGAGCTAGTGTGATTGACATAGGCGTTATCGATCGACGCACCATTCGACATGATGCTGTCGACGTGCACAAAACCGGGCGCCGGATTGTCTGCCGCGTTGAGATTCTGGGTGTCGTAGTAACCGCGGCGGGCTGTGTAGGTGATGCTGCTGCTGCCAGCATACTCGTCATAGGCCCAGAACATGTGCCCGGCTTCATGAGCGTAGGTACTTGGCGGGCGCTCGGAAGGCGTGACGAAGAACCGCCCGCCCGAGTACGCAAAAGCACGGCTGAACGAACCGCCGGACAAGAACGCTTCGTCGGGATCGTTCTCCGAATTGACCACGAACATGGTGAACGCCCAGTCGGTGTTGTGCTTGATCCGTTGCGAGTTGTTAAACGTGCGAATGTCTGTGCTAAAGTCGCCCGAGGGATTGGCCACGACGTCGTTCAGGAAATCGTAGATCCAAAGTTCAAAGTCATTCGAGATGCGCGAAATCGGTTCGTAGACGGTGTTGACGGGATTGTCGGAGTACGTGTAGTCAAAAAGGAAATTCAGCGGCTGCGGACGGATGGCACTAGCCGGTTGTTGGGCCAGCGTATCGACCCACCATTGCAGTCCTTCCTCAATGCGGGCCTTCGTCGAGGCGATGTTCGCGTCCGTCCAGTCTTCGAGGTTCTGTTCCCCGAAAGCGACCGGCTGCGACTCCATTAAGACGACCGTCACGCTCACATCACCCAGCATGTACTCGGCGGTGTCATCGGCGACGGCGCCGAAGGGCATCGACGTGAGCAGCGCCCGTTCTTCCAGCCGCTCAAATACCGTCGCGCCGACCCTGCGCAGCAAGATTTGGCGGTTGCGCGAACGAGAGTGTCTCCGGCGGCGCGTGATCGCTTTACGCAACAATGAGAGCATAGTCCGACTGCAAGATGATTCCGTAGACGATGCCAGGCGAGAGCCCCGTCTACATGATAGCCTTCGCCCCTGCCTGCGGCTAGCGTTTGGCGCTCCGTAACCTCTCTGCCGACCACGCACTAGATCGGAAAAAACCGATAATCCCAGCAAATCGGGCAGCGGCGGAGGCAAGAGGCTACGGTGTCGATATGAACGGAAAACGCGACTTTCCCTTCCAATGGCAATTGTCGACCAACGACAGCGCACGATCTACCCGTGCCAAGTAGACGCACCCGCGTGGGAAAAGTTCCAGGATTTCCGAAAAGCCGGCGGCATTAGAATTGCATCGCATCGCATCAGCACGGTAACATCGGCCAAAGTGGCTGGTGTACGATTGAGTTTGCCAAATTGCAAAGTAGGATGGATTATCAGTCCGTCCCATACCGCACGATGTATCTGGAATCGCCATCGCTGTTGATCACCGACGACGATCGCGCCTTTCGCGAAACGCTGCAGGGTGTGTTCGAGCCGCGGGGATTCCGCACACTGTTGGCCGGGGACGGCGAGCAGGCGCTGCGGATCGTTCGCAGCGAGCCGGTGCATTTGATCTTGTTGGACATGCACATGCCACGGCTGACCGGCCTGGAAACCATTCGCCGCCTTAAAGTGCTGGGCGCGCCGCCGCCGTGCATCCTGATCTCGGCCGGCCTCGACGACGTGCTGGCCGAAGCCGCCCGTCAAGCTGACGCCTTCTCGGTGCTCTCCAAGCCAGTCAGCTACTCCGAGATCACGCACATCGTCGCCGAAGCCATGCGGCAGACGTACGACTGGCAGTTTACTTTCTAGTCAACAATTAATCTGTCGAGCAGCTACGCTGACGAGCAGCCGCTGGGCGCTGGCCCTCGGTTCGTACGTTGAAACCGGTGGGCTGATCAATTCCGGCAACTATTCCCGATCGGCCTGACATACGTTTGTCACCGGCATGGTGCAAGCGGCGGACTGCGTGCGGCTCATTCGGGCCGGTTTATCATTTCACGCGAGCTTACCCAATGGCCCGGCGTCAGCACCGCAATGATGTAAACATCAGCAGCCACCACGACACTTCCCTCGTTTCCATTACCCGTGATCAACTGGTGGACGAGCGTGTTGTACGGCGGTTTGCCAAGCGGCTGTTGGGCTTGGCCGACGATGCGCTTGGGCGGGGGCTGCAACTGGATCTAAGAAACGTCGAGCATGTTTCGAGTCTCGCGCTGTCCAATCTGATCGCGGTACACAAGCGTGTGCGGGACCGCGGTGGGAAGCTCACCTTGTGGAACGTGCGTCCGGCGCTGGCTGAAATTCTACAGGCCACAAAGTTGGACCACGTGTTCGCTATCGAACCGGGGACGATGGAGGATGAAACTTCCGGCCCAGTCGCGCCGCCTGCGGTGTTAAAGATGCCGGGCGCCGCCGCATCGATATCGCCAGAGTCAAGAATCGTTTTCGATCTGTTCGCTCAGCACGGCTTTCTCACTCAAAGCCCGCGCACGTTGCCGGTCTTAGAGCGTATTGCGCGAGCCAGTGAGATGAGCGACTTGACGGTCCTGTTGCGGGGTGAGACTGGCACCGGCAAACAGCGGTTGGCGGATGCCATTCACGCGCTGGATCGCAAACGTTGCGGCAGGAACCTGATCCCCATAAACTGTGGCAACATCAACCGGTCGATGGCCGAGAGCGAACTGTTCGGTCACGTCCGTGGCGCCTTCACGGGTGCCGACCGCGAGAGGCCAGGTGTCTTTCGCTCCGCGCACGGCGGGACGTTGCTGCTGGACGAGATCGGCGAATTGGATTTGGACCTGCAGCCCAAGTTGCTGCGTGTGCTGGAGGAACACCGCCTTTTGCCGCTGGGCGCCGACTTCGAGCACCAGGTAGATGTACGTGTGATCGCGGCCACGCATCGCCCGCTACAACAGATGGTCGAAGCCAAGCAGTTCCGCGCCGACTTGTACCACCGTCTAAGCGGCTACACAATCCGCATCCCGCCGCTGCGCGAACGCCCGGAGGACATCGAACTACAAGCCGCGCACTTCCTGTCCCAGTATGCCATCAAAGATCACCCGACGCTGACCGGCTTCAGCCCCGAGGCGCTCGACGCCTTGCGCCGCATGCCCTGGGGCGGCAACACTCGCCAGTTGCAAAACGTCGTTCGCGAGACATTGGTTGATCGCCCCCGCGGCCCGCTGATCCAGTTGCACGAACTGCCTCGCTTGGTCGTCGAGCAATCCGCCGGCGCGCTGGACGCGGGGCAAGCGGCGAAAGTATCCGCGCCGGTTAACGATCCGTCTGAGACGTTGTCCGACCGCCATCTGCGCTGCGACGGTTAAGACACTTCGAGACGCCAACGCTTCCGGCACGCCGCGTGCAATAGTTGCGGCAATCACGATTTCGTCCGGCCGCCGCGAGCGGTCAATTCAACTCAACTTTCAATTGCCTTGCCGGGAGGGTCTTGCCGTGATCATGCCGCGTCAGTCTTGGTTGGAAAGTGTTGCTCAACGATTGGGTTTTCGCTGGACCAAAGCGCCGACCAAGCGACGTTCGGTCTACAAACGCAGATTGTCGGGCGAACGACTGGAGGACCGGCAACTGCTGGCCGCAGATATTGCCAGCACTGGCTCGCCGTGGCAAAATACGGAGAACCCTCTGGATGTCAACAACGACGCTCAAGTTACACGACTGGACGCTTTCGTGCTCGTCTACGACCTTGTTAACAACGGCTCGCGCGCGCTCGACAATCCACCCGGCGAGTCCGAACCTTATCTGGATGTGGACGGGGACGGCGGTACCTCCCAGACTGACCTGACGTTGGTAATCGACTATCTCCACCAATCCGGCCAACTCACCGATGAGGAGTTTTACGGCGAATTTGCGGCATTGTCGGGTCCATCAGGTGCCTCAGGTCCGTCTGGCGCCTCAGGTCCGTCTGGCGCCTCAGGTCCGTCTGGTGCCTCAGGTCCGTCTGGCGCCTCAGGTCCGTCTGGCGCCTCAGGTCCGTCTGGCGCCTCAGGTCCGTCTGGCGCCTCAGGTCCGTCTGGCGCCTCAGGTCCGTCTG